>JAJFMO010000434.1 GCA_020697475.1 Paenibacillaceae bacterium
GGTTGCGACGGGGTCAACTTCGGCTGCAACGGCGGTTCTTCCGCCGAGTTGTGCTCAAAGCCCCACGTCGGGATGATCTGGCCTTTCACCCGCAGCCGAACCGGCGCATGAGCCGCCTCAAACGGCTGCTTCGGCACGTCGTGTTCGACGACTTCGAATCGGCCGGCGTCAAGCTCCGACTCCAGCAAGCCGTATTTCCACGGGGAGGCGGGATAAATCTCCCAATCGCAAAAACGATCGCGATGCATCGTCTTCACCCAGCTCTCGACGATCGGCAGGGCGAATACGAGCGGACCGCGCTGCACGCTGACCGCGTAGTTGCTGCGGCCGGTCGTCGTCACCTTCATCGGAAACGTCAGTACGATGTCGTCTCCGTCGCTCCATTGCCGCTCGACCCGGGCAAAGCCCCGCTCGACGGTGAGCAAATGCGCCTCGCCATTGATCGTCAAGATTGCTTGATCGCACCATCCCGGAACCCGCAGATAAAGCGGGAACGCAGCCGATTTCGATCCTGTCGCCGACTCCGCCGCCAACCCCGATGCGGCTCCAGCCTCACCTAATCCCAGCTTGATCCGAACTTGCTCGCGGACCGGATAGAGGGTATCGACGTCGATCGTCACTTGACGCCCGTCGCCGACGGTTGAACGAACTTGGCACGGAGCGTACGCGGCAGCAACCAACCCGCCGTCGTTCGAAGCCATCCACAGATGAGAGACAAACTTGGGCCAGCCTTGGTGCATGTTGGAGATGCAGCAGCCGAAATTGGTCGCCAGACCGAACGTATTGGCAAATTTGCCGTTGCTCCACGTGCGCGTCGCGACGTTGCAGATCACTTGGTTCACTTGCTGATCGTATTGATGTGAATCCCAATCTTTCGAGATTGGCGCGGGGAGAGCGTTGTAGGCGACCTTTTCGAGAATATCCCCGTACTTGCCGTCTCCGAAAATGCGAATCAGATGCTCCATGCTGAACATGTACTCGACGACCGCGCACAGTTCCACGCCTTGGCTCGGGTGGGTGCCGGACAGCCACTCGTCGCCGGAGAACATCCCGTGGGCTTGCCCGTGATACGTCATCAGCGAGGCGATGCCGCGCTCGACGTTGTCCCGATGGCGGTCGTCGCCGTCCACCTCATAGAAAATCGCTGGGGCCCTCACGCCCATTGCGACGTTGACGACGTGGGTGCGATGATCCATCCGCTGGCTGAACTTGCGGTGAAACGGGAAATCGCCGAGCACCAGGCTCCAGTCCAGCGTCTGGTCGGCCAGCTTGTCGGCCAGTTCCAGCAAGTACGCTTCGCCCGTGCGGCGATACAGCCAGATGACAGAGAGCATCAAGTCCGCTCCGCGGGCTTCGGCCCATTTTTCAAGCGGATTGTTGTCGATGTCGCCCAGAAGGTAACGGAAAAACTTGTCCAGGAACGGAATCACCCGCTCATCGCCGCTTACTTCATGATACTGGGTCAACACCTTCAGCATGATCGTCAGGTGCCACCAGTCTTGCTTTTTGTTAAGCTCTTTGTTGACCGAGGTGATGTGGTTCGGCCCGAACATCCCATCCTCGCGCTGGCTGGAGAGTGTCCATTCGATCCAGCGGGACGCCTTGGCTATCAGCTTCTCGTCGTCCAGCAGCCAGGCGAGCGGCAACAAGCCGTCCAAGTAGTAGGGACCGCGCTCCCAGCTTTCCCCGGTGCCGCCCAGCCAGCCGTTGTTTGGGCCCACGTCAGGCCAATGCTCATCGAGATGCCCGGTGAAGCCGTCGGCTTGAATTTGCAGTTGGTCGCGAATCCAGCCGGCCGGTTTGATTGCGCCCAGCGGCAGCGCTGCGAATGTTGTATGCAATGATTTTGTCATAGGAATACCATCCTTTTGCCTGATTCTCTTATCTCTCAGCTCATTGTACCAGTTGCGGCAGGAGGGAGGGTAGGCTTATTTGCAACGTAAAGTTGTCGGATTACAACCTGTGGAAACTTGTTTCCGGCTCGTCAAAACTTTTTATTGTTCAGCTAGGTCTAATGGGTATGTCAGATGGTTGATATATTGGAAATTTACGTAACAGGGAGAGGAGTGCCGCGACTGTTGGAAGAGCAAATCATCGAAATCGTAAAGGCGGCGCGGAAAGGCGATGACGAATCGTTTTACCAATTAATCGATACCCACAAAGACAGACTTTTCCGAATCGCTTACGCGTATTTGCATAATGAACAAGATACCCTGGAAGCCATCCAGGAGACGACATTCCGTGCCTACGTGAAACTGCGCGCGCTGAGAAAACCCGAATACTTCAGAACCTGGTTGATTCGTATTCTGATCAATTATTGCAACGATGAGCTGAAGCGGAGGCGCAGACAGTCGGCACAGGCAGCAGATGCCAGAATTACCGAAGACGAAGATCTTACCGAACAGCATGTGGAGCGAATCCGTCTTGAGGGAGCGCTTGATTCGTTAGAACCGAAACTCAAGCAAATTGTGATATTGAAATATTTCGAAGACCTGACGATCCGTGAAATCGCGAAAGTATTGCGTCGCCCGGACAATACGGTCAAGACATGGCTGTATAAAGCTCTTGTCAGTCTGAACCGCCATATGCGAAAGGAGGAGTAGACTATGGAAAGAATGAAACGAAAAGCAGCGCGCGCGCGCATGGAGCCGCTGGAAGACACGGATGATTTGCAGCAACTGAAACACATATATCATCAAGTTGCAGCTCCTGATTATATCGATCATACGATCCGAAGAGGGGTTGTGCGAGGCAAAGAAAAAATTTCGCGCAGTAAACGGAGATATCGGTTGACCGGAATTGCGACGGCAGCGCTGATCGTTATATTTCTGGCCACGGTCCATTTTTCACCTGCGTTCGCGGCGTATATGGAGAAGATTCCCGTACTGCAATATTTTTCGCGATATTTTAAGCCTGACGCAGGACTGTTGATCGCCGCCGAACAAGGCTACAAGCAGCACATCGGCAAATCGGTCGAGCATGAGGGAATTCGGTTCACGGTGGATGACTTGATTGTCGATGAAGCACGTATGATTGTGTTTTATACGATTACGGACAAGAATGGATATGACAACATTCGCTTTGACGCCCGATGGAGCGATGCCGCAACCGGCCAGGAGCTTCCGCGGGGAGCTCAGGTTGGGATGAACGGTGACAGCATCCACAGCGGACCAACGCAAACGGGGACGGTGGAGGTCGATTGGAAGGAAGACACGCCAATTCCTAATAAGGTGGACTTAAGTCTGAACATTTATGTGCCAATCAAGCCAGGATACGCCAAGATGATCCCTTTGGACAAACAATGGAATGTCAGTTTCAAAATCGATGCAAACCAGATTATTCCAAAGCAGGTATACGACATTAACCAGACCGTTGATTTGGCAGGGCAGAAGGTAACGTTTCTGCAGGCGTCTCTGTTGCCGACGGCTATCCGTGTCGAGTTTTCCATCGATCCGAACAACAGCAAGCAAATTTTTTCCATTGAGGATTTGCGACTGGTTGATGATACCGGAACGGTTTGGAATCCGACTCAGGTATACGATCCCATCCGAACTTCCTATGTTAACGAGGTGATGCGGCCAACTGAGAAGCATGCGATTTATTTTGAAGGCAGTCTTCTAGCGAAACCCAAATCGCTGGAGATTGTTGGGAGCACTATCCGGGCGCTGGATAAAAACAAGCGCGAAGTGCTGGTGGACACCCATGAGCAGAAGCTGCTGAAAGCGCCGGACGACCGGATTAAGTTGTTTAGCGTCCAAAGCTATCCGCAGGAGATCGACATTGCGTTCGAGCTGCCGAAGGAGAAGGATAAGGCCTCGCCTCTAATAATCCGTTTAGGTATGATTCACACAAGGGAAGAAAGCTGGCTCCATCTGAAAAATTACGGAGGCTGCGGCGGCAGCTCTTATTCCAAGGAGGAGAAGCAGGAACTCCGGTGTACGTATAAAGGGTCGGAACTGATGGGGGAATATTTAACCGATCCGCTTATTTTCCGAATATACGATTACGGGTACGATAAAATTTATCAACCGTTCCGGGTTCG
>JAJFMO010000435.1 GCA_020697475.1 Paenibacillaceae bacterium
GACAACGCGATGACTCAATTCGCCACGATGCCGACTGTCGCTTCCGCCTTAAGCAGGAATCTGGGGGCACCGCAATTTGAAACGGTCAGGAATTTGTCCGCCGCCTTGTTGGGTTTGCAAACCTATGAATTCGGCGTTGAGAACGTTTACCTCGCCAATATTCAGCATAACTGGGTTCTAAGCAATCAAAGCTTCGGTACATTCGAGGACTGGCAGGCGGGCAAGCTGTGGAGCCGCTTTTTGAACACGTCCTCCACTTCGCTCTGGCTCAGCTACCATGATATTGAAGGGGATCCGTCTGCGGAAGGGAGTTTTCCCGGTTCCGTCTATTTAATCAAGAAGCTGCCGCTCAACTCCGCCTCTCCTCTGGGGTTTACCCTGACCGTCATTCCCGGATACGAGGTGGAGAAATATTTGCTCAAGAGCAGCAATGTGAGCAATGCCGTTATTCTGGACGATAAGGACCAGTTGCTGACAACCCGGCTCGATTTCAAGTCGGACAACGATTTCTCACCCGTCATTCAGAAGCTGCGTGAGCAGTCGACCATGATGGGAACGTTCAGGGCTGACTACAGGAACAGCCCTATGTTGGTCTCATATCGCAAATCCGCTTACAACGGGTGGGTGTATTTGTCGCTTACCCCGATGAGCGACTTCTCCCGCGCTTCCAGAGAGATCGGCGTTTATACGGGGATTATCGGTCTGGTTGCGCTGCTCGCGGCATTTGCGGTTTCCTGGTTCGGCTCGCGCAGCATGTATTCCCCTGTCCGTTCACTTGTCCAAACCTTCGCGAATATCGGCCAATCCACTGCAAGGCAGCGCAAGAAGAACGAATTCGATCAAATTCACGAAGGGATCAGCAGGCTGAAGCATTCCAATCTGGAGATGGCCGAGCGGATAAAGTGGCAGTCGTATCAATCCCGGCTCGTGTTTATCGTCAGACTGCTTGAGGGGGAGGTCGGAAGGCGAGAGTTGGAGGAAAAAAGGGACACTTTCGGGCTTCCGTCGGACTGGCGGCAAATCCAAGTGATTGCCGTCGGCTTTCATTCCCTGGAGCAAACGCGTTACAGCGAACACGATCGCGATCTGTTGATGTTTGCGATCAATAACATCGTCGGCGAATTGCTTTCGCCGGTTCACAAATTGGATCCGGTGCTGATCCATTCGCTGCAAGTCAGCGTGGTTGGCACGGCGGACGCCGATTGCGCCAAGTGGAAGAAGCAAGTGACTGCCATGGCCGAAAACATTCAGTTGACGGTCAAGGATGTGCTGGACCTGCCGGTGAGCGTCGGCGTCAGTTGTCCGTTCAAGACGCTGTCGGACGCGCCTGCGGCTTACGGCGAGACGGCAGCGCTGTTGAAATATCGCATGCATTACGGGGAAGAAGTCATGATCTCGTTGGAAAACAGGAAAGCCGCTGCGCGCAAAGCCCCGTCATTGTATCCCGTTCAGACCGGGGAGAAGCTGCTGGAAGCGGTCTCCCTAGGGGAAAGCGAGCAGGCGAAGGGATTTCTTCATTTGTTTATGCAGGAGGTGTTGAAGGAACAGGTCGGTTATGCGGAGTACCAGTACGCTTTGCTTCGTCTGCTGACCGAGTTGATTCGCGAGCTGGAGCGGCATGGGGAAGGCATCCAGTCGTTCTGGAAGGAAAGAAAATCGCTCTTTGAACAATTTCTGCAATCCGGCACAGCCCATGAATACGAGATGTGGTTTTACAAGCAAATTATCGCGCCAATCTGCAAATTGATGGAATCCGCCCGCGATCGGCAAAACCGGACGATTTCGCAAAAAGTCAAAGAGATCATTGCCGATCGGTTCGATTCCGATCTGACTCTGGAGTCATGCGCGGCGAGATTGCATTATCGTCCCAGCTATATCAAGCAGATTTTTCGCAAGGAAACGGGTGTGAGCTTCAGCGAATATTTGGCCCGATACCGGTTGTCCATGGCCAAGAAATGGCTGGTGGAAACGGATCTGAAAATCAAAGACATCTCGGACAGGCTCAAATACAATAATCCGCAAAACTTTATCCGCTACTTCCGCAAGATGGAGGGCGAGACGCCGGGAAATTACAGGGACAAGCGGAAGCTGTAGCCCTGTCCCAAGTGATTATGCACCCTCCCGGTTGATTATGGAAAGGCTGCAGCAAACCGTTGCCGGGCTTGCTGCAGAACTCCCCGATTAGGCATGAACGCGCGTGGCACGCCCGGCAATTGCCGCCAAGATGATTATCGACAGGAATGCTTGACCCGACTACTCTGAACGATGAAAGGAGGAAAAGCGAAGGAGAGCGGCTAGCTGTCTAAGGGCTGCGGTCAACGCATGTTGAAAATTAGCGATCAAGGAGATGAAATGATGTTGGGCGGAACGCATCGAGGCTTATGGCGTGCCATGTTGGCTATGTCGGTATTTGCAATGATTGGTGTTCTATTCTTGCAACAAGAAGCGAAAGCGGCGGATCAAGAGGAGTGGCGCCCGCTTATTATGCGCACGAATGTGGATTCCGGTCCCTCCAAGGCGGATGTTCCCGAGCTGTACGCTGAAGGCCGTTACGGCGGCTTGGGCTACCAGTATATCCAGGGCGCTTCGGTCGGCTCGGATGGCACCGTGCTGATGGGCCAGGACATGGGCTCGGCGCGGGTCAGTCCCGATTTCGGGAAAACCTGGTACACGCCACCCAATGAGGGGAACCTGCTGCAAGAAGGCAATGCGACGGCAATCGATCCGGTAGATTCGAATGTCATGTTTATCGCGATGACTTCCGGGTTGGAAAACTTCTATCCGGGGATGGCAGGCACACAAGGCATTTACCGCTCCGTTGACAAAGGGCGAAGCTGGACGCAAGTACAAGATATTGACTATATCGATGACGGCCGGTATTACAAAGACACGTTCGCTTACTACCCGGTCACCGGCGGTTCGATCAGCTCGCGCGTCTGGTGGTATTCAACCTCCTCCAGGACGGCCGGGACGCCCGGCGCGATCTGGAAATCGACTGGTGGCGTAACCTGGACCAAGGTTCTGGATCTGGACAATGCTACATACGGCGAACAGTACGATCTGGTTCAAGATCCATCCAATGCCAACACGCTATATCTGGGCACAAGCACAGGCTTGTGGCGAACGACGACCGGTGGAACCGCTTGGTCGCGGCCGTGGAATTCGACGATCGTCGGCAAGGTTCATTCGTTCTGGATCGATCCCGACAATACTTCGCATCTGCTCGTCAGCGTCAGCAGCGACGACACGGCGAAACGCGGCGTCTGGGAAACGACGACCGGCGGCTCATCCTGGACGCGCATTCAGCACGACATTAACACGGGCCAGATGACCGTGGGTGCGAAGGACGGCTCGGGGCACCGGATGATCTATGTGCACAACGTATCCGGCGGCAGCCCGAGAATTCGCAACTTGTCGGGCACCTGGATCACGCCCGTGATCGAGACGAACAATCCGGATGACTGGACGCAGGGAGGGCTGAGCGGGCAGCAGCAAGACGTCTTCCTGGCCAATCCCAACGATCCCGATTCGGCCATCAGTATGGGGCGCGCCTATTGGTGGCGCAGCGAAGGGAACGGAGGCGCGACCTGGATCGACAGCAGCACCAATTATTTCGGTCCTCAGTTTCGCGGCGTCAATTTCGATGCGAACGATTGGAAGAAACTCGATATCTCGGTGGAGGACGACGGAGTCTTCTATACGGATAACGGAGGGGATTGGTCAAGCCAAAGTCAGATCACCAACGCTCAATGGGACGCTATGAAAGCCCAGGCGGGGGCAAGCAATGTGCAAGCCCGCGCCGCTCGCGACATTATACGCTTGCCCGATCCGTGGCCGACAGGGGCTCCGGCTCCGGTCCATTCCAGCGAGGTCGGACGGCGCATCATGACGGACGGAGGCGCCTTCAAGCATTTCATCTTCACTCAGGATGAGGGGCAATCGACGTTGACGGATTTGATCGGTCTGGACAAGAGCGTGGGCGGAGACGGCATCATCCGCAACCGCGTCTTCTACAGCCGGCAAAATCCGAATATCG
>JAJFMO010000436.1 GCA_020697475.1 Paenibacillaceae bacterium
GCTTCGTCGCTATCCTGCGTGCCCGGCAAGGGCAGATTGGATCGTCGACGCCACCTGTGCAGCCAGTTTCTCATACCCCTCTTTCGTAAAGTGGACGTTTCCCGGAGCCGTGAACATCTCCGGACCAAACTGCCGGGAAACGTTATACAAATCATTGATGAGCACGCCGTTGTCTTCCATGATCTCTTTCGCGATTTCGTTGTATTTCACTTCATCGCCTTCGAACCGGCCGGCTTCGTTCGGCGGAACGACCGTCGTTGAAGCCCAAATCAGCTTCGTGCCTGCCCGTTTCAGTAAGGCGACAATTTGTTCCAGATTGCTCTTGTACCGGTCGGGTTCCGTGGAGAGGGTTCCGTTGATTTTGTCCCGGTGACCTTGCTCCTGGGATTCGGGATTCCGGTAGGCAATATCATGAAGTCCCCAGTTAAAATGGATCACATCCCATCTCCCATCCCCAAGCTGCTGCCCCAGCGACGCCACCCCAAAATCGGTTGACCCCCAATTGATCGGACGGCCGCCCTTCGTCGGTCTGGAGACATTCGCTATACCGGCTAACATGGATACGACGAAAGGAGTGTAACCGATCGAAATCGAATCCCCCAGCAGCAGGACACGAGGCAAGCCGGCGCGCTCGCGATGTTCCCATTTCCCCTCCAAATCTTGTTCGGGAGTATAAAAATCGCTTTCATTCATGTTTCCAGCCATAGAAATCCCTCCATAATAGCCCGTTTCTCCACCTTTTTTAGCACTTCCGTGCAATCCGCGGCAAAGAAAAAAAGCCGCCCCCTCCCTTTAACAGGGATCGGGCGGCTGCCGAATCCTTAGCAAACATATTTATTTGTACTCGAACGAATCCAATATCCCCAAATAACCACTCGACGAGGCATTCTTGGTTCCGGTGACATGCACCTCAACGGTATGACTGCCGGAGCCGATGGAGTTATTTTGATAAACGAGTTGATGCTCCAGTCGGGTTGCATTGTACGTATCGACCGTTGCTACCTTTGTGCCATCCAGGTAAATATCCACGATGCCATCAAAGGAGCCTTTCTGCATGAATACGCCCACCGCAAAGCCGTCAAAGGTGAATGAAGCCGTGTTGCCGGCGACGTTGCTCTCGGTCACCGTTGCCGCGTCATCCGCCAAATATCTCACTACGGACCAGTCACCGGTATAGTTGACAAGCCAGCTGGTATCGTTCACATTTTTCCATTCGATCGGGAACTTCTGGTATTCTATATAGTCGAGCATTCCCAAATTCCCATTAGAGGACTGTTTCAATTGTTGGAGAAAATGGGCAAAATCCGCATCGTCCGATGCGATCATCCCGTTCTGTAGTTCCAGCTTCTGCTGAACCTTGGCTTTCACCAACTCCTGCAGTGCAGTGGATTTGGCCCGCTCAACCGGCGTTTCATCCCCATACTTCGTATTCCAGAAATCCTTCTGCCCGGGATCTGCATTATATTTCTCGGTAAAATAGTTGTGTTCGCCCGCTGTTGGCCGAGGAACAGAGCGAATTCTCTTTCATCCACAGGCATGCCGTCAATACTCAGGACGCTCCCATATGGCGGAGCGTCCCTGCTTTTCGCGTAGGTTTGATCCCAAACGACCGTTGTGACGATCCCGACAAAAACAACGGCAACGATGGTCAAAACGTATTTTTTTCTCACAGGACATTCACTCCGGCTCTATTTTACAGTTTCAAGATATTGATTGATCTCTTCATCGGATTTCCGCAAGGCGGTATTCACATCCTCCTTGCCTTGCAGCACCGAGTTGATATGTTTGCGCAGAAGATTTCTGGCGTCCGTGAAGTGCTCGCCCAGCCCGTATGTCGGGAAAGGCGCGGAGTGACTCTTAAAGATAGAAGCCAACCGCTTGCCTTGCAATTCCGGAATGTCTTTGGCGAACTGGTCGATAAACTGCTGGCCCTTAAATGGGGAGACAAGCGCCGAATGGGAAACCATCGTCCGCTGGATTTCGTCCGTGAGGAAAACCTCAATCACCTTCGACGCCTCTTCCGGATGCTTGCTCGTCTTGAGCAAACCGATGACGCCCAGATCGGCGAATGAAGATACGTTCGGCCGTTCTTTCCAACTCGGAAATTGCGCCAGGTCCCAGTTCAGGCCGGTCTTATCCATGTCCTTAAAGCTCATCAACAGCGAGGTGACGCTTCCGCCCATCGCCAAGTTCCGATCTTTCGTGAATTCCTCAAGGAACTTTCCACGCTTTCCGCCGCCTTGAGCATCGACTCTCAAGCTCTTGATCATATTCAGCACTTTCGCCCACTGCTCGCTGTTGACGACCGATTTGCCGGCCGACTCGTCAACAACGCCAAGCGACAGCGGGGCATGCAGCCTGTATTCGGATTCGTAGTTGTAACCGAAATAGGTCACGTCGTTGTCCACCCGGTGCATCTTCTTCGCCAGTTCGACTACATCTTCCCAGAACAACCCATCCTTCGGGTAAGGAACCCCGAATTTGTCGAATAAATCTTTGTTGTAATACAACGCATTTCCCTGATTGTAGAACGGCAAGCCGTAAAGCTCGTTTTTCGTCCCCGTAACCGGTTGCAACATGTTGTCCTGATAGTGGGAAAGGTCGATATTATGGCTTTTGACCATCGGGCGCAAATCAGTCAGCAGATCGTATTTCTGGAACTCGCTGATCGTTCCGTTCCAGTACAACACCAAATCCATCGGATTGCCGGTGTCGACAGGGAGTTTCTTCACGTCCCCGAGTGCGCCAGGCACATATTCGACCGTGATGTATGGGTACTTCTTGCTAAGAGGTTGGGCAATCAACAGATTGAAATTTTCTTGATCGATCCGATTGACGTCCAACATACGCAAAGTGACCGGTTCCTGCTTCTTTACTTCCGCTGCGGTCGATGTCGGCGAAGCGCTTTGATCGCCTGGATCACCTTGCCCGCCGCAACCTGAGAATATCAACATTACTCCTAACAACATACCAAGCCGGAACACGTGATGCTTCCAATAATACTTCAATTAGAAAACAACCTCCCCCGTTATTTGTTTTGGGTCATTCGTGACGGCAACTTCCGTGTCGCACATCGCCTGTGCAATCGCTTACACCCCTGTATAACAGAGATGCCTACGTACGAGTCGTAGGCCTCACTTACATCTTATTATTCTCATAAAATCTGTCTCACACAATATCCTTGTGTGGTTTAATGAACTTGTCAATTTGTGTGTTCCGGAGGATTGGCTCGCAAATTCCAGTAGAAATCCAGCCGGTGGCCCCAGCCTGCATTCAAGGTGACTTCCCGTTCCTGATCGTTGATGGTATACCCGCTGACATAATCGCCCAGCAGTTCGGCCGTGCTCCTCAGGGGCACCAGCAACATCCCGTTACGAATCCGTATATCGACAAAACGCTCAACGCGATCGGTTTGTCCGGGGGATTGCTGCCATATCGTATGCTGCCCGAGTTTATAGTCGGCTGAAATTAACCCATACTGCACTTCAGCCGACCGCGTGGCGTTGTTCCAGGTGACTTTACCGCCTTCGCCTTCAACCAGCTTGCGGAGCGAAACATAAAATTGCCCGTTGCGCAGCTCGCATTCTCCGCTTCCGAAACGGATGGGCTCCTTCCCGGCGTAGACTGTCAGCGGCAGTTGCCGGTCGGTCGGTTGCGCGGATGACGGATCCAAGTTGGCATCGCCGGCCGGATCTTTGCCGGAAGGCTTCTCGGAAGGAGTCTTCCCCGCCTTCGGCGCCACTTCCGCCTCTTTTCCCGCATCTTTCCCATAAGTCGCCTCTGTGACAGAAGCTTTCCCGCCTGTCGCAGTACCGCCTTCAGCCGGGGCTGCCGAACCATCCGTCGATGCACCCGCATCGCCACCGGTTTCACTGCTTGCCCCACTTGCCCCGCTCGCTCCGCCATCTCCATCGCCGTCGGACGCGCTTGTCGCATCTGCATCTGGCGCGCCTGCTTCACCGCTGACGTTCATGCCGCCGCCGTCACCGTCGCCCTCCGGCGCC
>JAJFMO010000437.1 GCA_020697475.1 Paenibacillaceae bacterium
GTGGCGGGTGTGTTGGGCGCGGTCAAGGAGAAGCGGGTCAGCAGCGATGTCATGTTCTGGGGCGGCATCCGTAAAATCGCTGTGCTGTTCATCGTCGGCCTGGCCGTGCTGCTCGACCAGTGGATGCAATCGGACGCCCCGCTGCTGAGAACGATCTCGCTGTACTATTACGCCGGCCGGGAAGGGCTGTCGCTGGTGGAAAATTTGGGCGCCATCGGCGTGCCGTTGCCGCCGCAAGTGAGAAGCATCCTCGTTCAGTTGCAGAAGAAGGGCGAGGCGACGTCGGCATCCGAGCCTGCGAGGCCAGGGGAGGAAGGGGCAAAAATAGAGGGGGACATTGTGGGAGACAAGCCAAAAAAGAAGTGAGAGCGAGAAGAGGAGCACGTGGATTTGTTACGGCCATAGCAACGGGGTTTTGGGCGGCATTTCCCGTGTACCGGCCATCACAGCGGCTTAGAGTGGTTTATTCCTCTGAAACAGGGGGGGATGGCGCTCTAAGCTGCCCCGATGGCCGTTGTTACGCCGTCAACTTCAATATAGCCATGCCGGCGAGCGCCAGCGTCATGCCGATCAACTCCTGGCGGCTGAATTTTTCTTTCAGAAAAATTCGAGCATACAGCAGAATGATCAGGACGTTCATCGCAATGAGGGCGGACACCAGACCGGTTACCCCATCGCGGAAGGCGGGCAAAATCAGCATCATGCCGGAAATGTTGCTAAGCCCAACAACGAGCCCCCACAGGAAGGTGCGGCGGAACGACCAGCGTTGGACCGATGCGGCGCCGGCTGCGGTTTCCGTACCCGTTAGGGATGCCGACTCGGTTGTAATTCCTACCAAGGTTGCCGTTCCAATCTCTGTTGCCGTCAAGGTTGCCATACTCGTAGTGCCCGCTCGATTCGACTCGCTCGCCGCATCCGCCTCACCCGCTGGATGAGTGCTTAACCCCGCCGCCGTCTCGGCAACGGATGCCGCCCCGACCGCCTGTGCAGCCCGCAACGACCGCTCCACCCGACCGTCCCGGAACGCCCAGATGGCGAATAACGTCGCGCCGGTCACGTACATCACGGCTAGCGTCGGCAGCGTCTGCCCGTGCCAAATCGTAGACTGCTTGGTCGTAAGGTCTGTGAAGCCGAAGAACAGCATCGCGAGCAGCGCCCATTGTACCCCTTGCAGGTTGCGCAACGACAAGTCGCTGGAGTAGCGGATGAGCACGATGCCGGCAATGATGACCAAGAAAGCGATTGTCTGCTCGAAGTTAAACGTCTCGTGCCATAATACATACGCTCCAGCGGTCACGACGATCGGCGCGAGAGCGCTGAAGATCGCGACCAAAGACGCTTTGCCTACGGAGAACCCTTTGTAGAACGCGGCGTTGGAGGCGAACGAGAAGAGCCCCATAATAAGGCCGGTAAGCGCGCCCATCGTCCACAGCTGGCCGACGAACACGTTGATCAGCAGCGCTACGATCGCGCCGCTGACGTATACGCCGAGCAGCATATAGTTGCGGTTCAGCGGCCGCTGAGACGTCCATTGATACAATATTCCGCGCAACCCGAAACAGAGAGATGATGTTGCTGCATATATAATCCACATGATGATCCGTCTCCCCTAATGTTACCCCACAAAGTGGAGATTTGCTTTGAAGCTGATACAGGTGCTTTAAGGGGTCTTGGATCTTCCCCAAAAATAGGAGATTTGCAGCTGCGATGGCGAACTTACTCATAAATCATTCGAATTGTCATTCCGCCGTCGATCACGAGATTTTGCCCGGTCATAAAACCTGACGTCCGGCTGTCGGCAAGGAATAAACAAGCTTGCGCAATATCGTTCGGCACGCCGACCCTTCCGACCGGATGCTGCTTGCGATCCCGGTCGCTGTGCTCCGGTATTCGCGCCCGCGGCGTGTACTGCCATTCCCCGGTCTCAATCCAACCCGGACTGATAGCGTTCACGCGGATACCGTGAGGCCCTAGACTTACCGCCATCGCATGCGTCAACGCCAGGATACCTCCCTTGGAAGCGGCATAGGCTTCCGTATTCGGCTCGGACATCAGCGCCCTCGTCGAAGAAATGTTGATGATCGCGCCTCCGCCTTGCTCTTTCATGTATTTGCCCGCCTTCTGCGAGCAGAGGAACGTGGCTCTTACACCCACCGCCAGCACTCGGTCGAAGTCCGCTAAAGTGAGTTCAAGCGCAGGCGCCTTGCGGCCGATGCCCGCGTTATTGATCAACGCGTCAATCCCGCCGAAGTCTTCCGCCGTCAGCGTGAGCCAACGATCCACGGCTGTCCCGTCGGACACATCGACGCGCATGAATATCGCCTGGCCGCCGGTTTCGCGAATCATGCGGATGACCTCGAAGCCGGCCTCCTTGTCCAAATCAGCGATTGACACGCGCCAGCCTTCCTGAGCAAACAGCAGGGCGGTCGCCCTTCCGATCCCTTGCGCGCCGCCGGTAATTGCCACAACTTTGGACACAGACAAACCTCCTTGTTCTGACGACTGTTATGACAACTGTTCTGATGACAGTTTTGACGACTTTTCAACGTCTATATAAGCGCTTCACAACGACGCTATTATAGCATTTTTCACCCGAACGTTGCTTTTTTTTCAGCGGATCGAATAAACTATAGGTACTTATGCAGGAAAATTAGTCCGTGGAGGTGTATGGAGCGATGGAGAGCAAGAATTCGCCGCCGACCAAGCCCTTTGGCGTCAATCGAACCGGACGCGACCGTCCAACCGTCCAAACCGGTCGTCCGGCGCAGAACCGGGAGATTACATATCATGTCGGTTGGAAAACGGGCAAAATCAACGCCGACCTGCCTCACCCTCCGCATTCCCAGCAACATTTGCCACACGCGCTTCCATTTGCAGAGGACGGCACTCCGGCAAACCCGCTCGTTGCAGCGTTCCTGCGTTGGGCTTGGCATCCAGCACCGTGGCTGCCGAAGCAA
This sequence comes from Paenibacillaceae bacterium, assembly GCA_020697475.1. Classification (GTDB taxonomy): domain Bacteria; phylum Bacillota; class Bacilli; order Paenibacillales; family NBRC-103111; genus JAJFMO01. Next base: position 2,958 of record JAJFMO010000437.1, read on the forward strand.
GTGTTGTGGCCGCTTCTATGGTGCGCGCCGGTAATTTGCTTTGCCGTGACGCTTGCCGTCGTCGCCCTGCTGAAATATTAGAATACCACCCGAGGTGAGAGAATAAGATGTTGTTTATTTTATCCATATTCGCCGGGATATTCGGTCTGTTCGTAACAGCCGCCACGATCGTCACCTTATGGCAAATCCATGCGAACCGATCGCGGCTGAAACGGGCGGGAGTACCGAATCCGTCGACGTATGCGTTCGGGGACTATTTTTCACGCTGGACCGTGTTCGACTATGCTCTGCTGTTTACGATCGGTGTCGGGATGCTCTTCCTGCTGGCCGACCTCTATGCGGTGTACCGCGATCGCGCCTCGTACCCGCCGTACTCCTTCAGCTATTTGCTGTGCGGGTTCGCGTTCATCGCCTTGGGACTGCTGAACTTTCTGTTCCGCCTCTCCGCCGTTTTGAAGCCGCGTCGGTTATCGGGGACTGCTTCGCCACAGCATCGCGAAAAACCAGATCATGCTGATTAGTCCGAACAGCGGATACAGCACCGACAACAGCACGCTGAAGCCGATTTGGCTGACCCCGTAACAAGACAGCAGCAAGAAGAGCACGATCTTCCGTTCATCCCATTTCGTTCTTTGGCCGATTTGCAGCCCTAACCCATATACGTCCGCCACGAATGTTGTAAAAATTTCCCCGAATATCGTCAGCAGGAACAACAGCTTCACACCGCTGCCGAGCTGCTGGATGATCTGCCCCATCGGAATCTCATAGCGGGCGATGTCCGGCATCTGCGCAGACAGCACATAATGGCCGGCCAGCAGCATCAAGCCAATCCCGATGCCGCCCACGATACCGCCCCACTTAAGCACGTCGCGGTCGCGGATCGACCCGCCCAGCGGGACGAGCACCGCTTGCGACATCGCCAGATTATAAGCGACATATAGAACGGGGGCCAGCCAGACGCGATGGACGGGAGCATCGCTTGCCAGAAGCAGCCAATTGTCGGCGTCGGTCACATTACGTGTGTGTAACACGACGACGACCGTCAA
>JAJFMO010000015.1 GCA_020697475.1 Paenibacillaceae bacterium
AAATTGATGTTTAATGAGTTGCAATGATTTCTTCAAACGAACTTCACGCGATATAGTCGGTACAAGCTCGATTTCCGCACCCGCCAGTTGAATCGTCGCAGGCAATATCTTTAAGTTAGGCTGAGCTGTTTCCATAATTGCATCCCTAGGGTGAACATCGTTAATAATCACATCATAGATGCAGTTATGTACGTCTGCCTTATTAATCCCGATTCCACTCGTCGTGTTGCCTTGTGGATCAATATCAACCAGCAACACTTTCTTCCCCAGGAACGACAAAGAGGCGCCTAAATTGACCGAAGTTGTCGTTTTACCTACTCCGCCCTTTTGATTCGTTACTGCAATAATCTTCGACAATCGTTTCACCTCTAACACAGTTTGGCCTCAAAAATTATGGCATGTTCCGTTTGGGGATGCGAATAATGATTTCATAATGCTCCCCTTGGTCAATCTCCGATGTATGAATTTTCATTCCGGAATTGGCCACCATTTCCACCGACTGTCTGATCGTATTGACGGCCAACCTCACATCTTTGGAGAACGACGCCCTTTTCGTCTTTGTTTTTATCAAACTCTCTTTGTAGTAATTAACTCTTGTTTCGGTCTGTTTAACATTCAAATCCTTACTAATAATTTCTTGCAATACTTTCAATTGCAACTCTTCATCATGCAAAGCCAAAAGCGCCCTTGCATGCCTTTCGGTAATCGTTCGATTAAGCAGTGCTTGTTTGACCTGATCGGATAAATGTAACAAGCGGATTTTATTGGCGATTGTCGACTGGCTCTTTCCTAACCGCTGTGCAAGACTTTCTTGAGTTAGTGAATGAATCTCCATCAGTTGTTGGTAAGCAAGTGCTTCTTCAATCGAGGTTAAACCTTCTCTTTGCAAGTTTTCTATCAAAGCAATCGATGCGGACTGAGAATCGTTCATTTCCCGAACAATTGCCGGGATTGTATCCAAACCAAGTTTACACGAGGCTCTCCAACGGCGTTCACCGGCAATAATTTCAAACTTGCCGTTTCGTTTACGGACGACAATGGGTTGTATAACACCATGTGTTTTTATTGATTGAGATAACTCTTCAATACGTTCATCTTCAAAAACAGTTCTCGGCTGATGAGGGTTGGGTACGATCTCCGAAACTGGAATTAGTCTTACTTCTTCCGGAACATCTTCCTGAACAGTGTTTTTTTCAGCTAATCCAAATAATCTTGTAATTTGTTCCTTCATCTTGATCACCTGATTTCATTCACTCTAAAATGTAAGACGTGAAACAAATAACCAGATCCCCCAGCATAAACAATGGTTCCACCAATGGGTTGCTTTTCAACTACATTAGTAATTCTGCATTTGCCTACGGAATTCCTGCCTTATGTTCCACGTGGAACAAATCAATTTTGAGGAACAAGCGGAGTCTTATTGGGAGTACCGGCTTTTCTTGGATATTTTGAGGGAGTGCGATTCATCTTCTCAAATACAATTAAGCTGCGTCCCGCCGGTTGTATCGGCAATTCGAGATATGAATTCACAATGAGTTTTGCATTCAATTCCACGGCGCTGAAAGCTGACTCACTTACTTCATCTTCAGAGGATCCACCTTTCATTGCCACAAAATGACCGCCTTTCGTGACGAACGGGAGACATAACTCGTTAAGTACAGCCAGTCTGGCAACCGCCCTAGCTAAAGCCAAATCATAACGATCGCGATGTTCGTCCAGCCTGGCCGCGTCCTCAGCGCGAGCATGAATAACTTGCACATTAGATAGACACAACTTCTCACACAAACTCTGCAAAAACAGAACTCGCTTATTTAACGATTCGATAATCGTCAATTTCAAATGCGGAAATACAATTTTCAGCGGAATCCCGGGAAATCCTGCTCCAGAACCAATATCTACGATCAAACGAGACTTCAAGAGATCCACTGCAGAATATACCGTAAGCGAATCATAGAAATGCTTCAAGTAAACTTCTCCCCGATCCGTAATCGCGGTTAAATTCACCTTGTCATTCCATTGAATAAGTTCTTCGTAATAACGTTCAAATTGATTGGTTTGATCCAGCGACAAAGTAATGCCAAGTTCTTTCAATGCCGCTGGAAACCATTGTTCCGTATCGTTTATATCCATTTCCGTTATCCCCTGGCAGCCACAACTTTATTGTAATGTTCCAAATAAACAAGCAATATGGAGATGTCAGCAGGTGTGACACCAGATATTCTGGACGCCTGACCGATCGATATCGGTCGAATATTAGTCAATTTCTGCTTGGCCTCCATCGCAATCCCATGAATCACCGAATAATCGATATCGGATGGAATCTTCTTCGATTCCATCTTCCGCAACCGCTCCACCTGAAGCAGCTGCTTCTCAATATAACCGGAATATTTTAGCTGAATTTCTACTTGCTCTTTCATTTCCGCTGTTAGCTCAAACGGTGAAGGTGAAATCTTCTCAATATGGTAATAAACGATTTCCGGTCTGCGTAGCAAAGATTCCAAGTCGACCGCATTCGTCAATTCGACCGAACCTGCCTCCTTCAACACGGACTGCACCAATTCTGTTGGCCGAGCTTTCGTAGACCGAAGCCTCTGAAGCTCCAATTCCACCGTTTCTTTCTTATGCAGAAAACGGCGGTATCGCGATTCATCAATCAACCCGATCTCATAGCCAAGCTGAGTTAATCTCAAATCCGCATTATCGTGACGCAGCAAAAGTCTGTATTCAGCACGGGAAGTTAACAACCGATACGGCTCATTCGTGCCTTTCGTAACCAGATCGTCAATCAATACGCCAATATAGCCAAGCGAACGATCAAGAATGACCGGCTCCTTGCCTTGAACGCATCGAGCCGCATTGATCCCCGCCATGATTCCTTGTCCCGCCGCTTCCTCATACCCCGATGTGCCATTAATTTGGCCTGCGGTGAACAAGTGTGGAATTCGTTTAGTTTCCAACGACGGTTTTAATTGTGTAGGAACAATCGCGTCATATTCGATTGCATATCCGGTCCGCATCATTCTCGCTTGTTCCAATCCGGGGATCGAGTGCAAAATCGACAACTGTACATCTTCCGGCATGCTGGTAGACAAGCCTTGCACATAATATTCCGACGTATTTCTCCCTTCGGGCTCCAGGAAAATTTGATGCTTCGGCTTATCGCTGAAGCGGACTACCTTATCCTCAATCGAAGGACAGTAGCGCGGTCCAGTCCCCTCAATCGCTCCGGAAAACATAGGCGCACGATGCAAATTTTGTTGAATGATGTCATGCGTCTCCCCGGAAGTATACGTCAGCCAGCAAGGGATCTGTTCATTGGAACTTTCCGTCGTTTCATAAGAGAAAAATTTCGGGTTATCATCACCCGGTTGAATCACCGTTTTGTCGAAATCGATCGATTCTTTCAATATTCTCGGTGGCGTACCGGTCTTAAACCTGACCAATTCAAAACCCAAGCTCCGCAAATTGTGCGACAAATTTACGGATGGCTGCTGATTGTTCGGGCCGCTCTCATACATCAAATCACCGATGATGACCTTCCCTCGCAAGTAAGTCCCAGTTGTCACAATAACCGCTTTGCCATAAACCTTCGCACCGGTTTTCGTTACTACTCCACGACATACTCCGTCTTCGACGATCAGTTCCTCAACCATTCCTTGACGCAAAGTTAGCCTTTCCTGCTTCTCAATCGTTTCTTTCATTGTATGTTGGTAATCGAATTTATCCGCTTGCGCCCGCAACGCGTGAACCGCCGGCCCTTTTCCCGTGTTCAACATTCTCATTTGGATGAACGTTTTATCGATGTTTTTGCCCATCTCTCCGCCCAAGGCATCAATCTCACGAACGACATGCCCTTTTGCCGGTCCGCCGATCGAAGGATTGCACGGCATAAAAGCAACCATATCCAAGTTCAGTGTAATCAGTACGGTTTCGCAACCCATACGGGCAGAAGCCAATGCCGCTTCGCAACCGGCATGTCCCGCACCAATGACAATGACATCATAATTTCCCGCTTCATAACTCATCTTTTTCCCTCCTGACCTAACCATTCTTAACTAGCCTAATCATTACTTCCCTAAACAAAACTGTGAAAAAATTTGATCCAACAACGATTCTCCAGCCGAGTCCCCAGTAATTTCTCCTAACTGCTCCCAAGCGTTGCGTATATCGATCTGCAAAATATCGATAGGAATGTGCATCTCCGAAGCTTCAATAGCCCCCTCCAAAGAGGTGCGCGCCATGTTCAGCAAACGAATATGCCGAATATTGCTGACATATGTCAAATCCCCAGACTGAAGATTCCCTTCGAAAAACATCGAATGAATTGCCTCGCCTAGCAAGTCAACCCCTTCTCCCATTGCAACAGACATTCTCAAGATTCGATCGGCAGGAAAAGTCTCCTCAATGAGGGAAGAATCAATACGAAGAGGCAAGTCCGATTTATTCAGAATAACAATGGTTTGCCTGCTTTGAAGCTCATCCAACAGCGATATCTCGTCTTCGTGCAATGGTTCGTTCGCACTCAGCATCCATAGTACCAGATCCGCTTCGGCGAGCGCTGAACGAGATTTCTCCACACCGATCCGTTCAACGATGTCCTCGGTTTCCCGCAATCCTGCCGTATCCAATAACCGAAGAGGAATCCCGTTCACTTGAACGTATTCTTCAATCACATCACGTGTCGTCCCGGCAATATCGGTAACAATCGCTCGATTCTCTTGCACAAGCGCATTAAGAAGCGAAGATTTACCCACGTTCGGCCGTCCCACTATCGTCGTGACGATGCCTTCCCGCAATATTTTGCCTTGTTGCGCCGTTCTCAGCAAGCGGTTAATATTCTCAATTCCTTGTCCGCATTTCTCGCGAATCAATGCTCCGGTCAATTCCTCCACATCGTGCTCGGGGTAATCGATATTTACCTCAATGTGGGCCATCAATTCCAAAAGCAATGCTCGTATACGAGCGATTTCCTCAGACAATTTTCCTTCTACTTGCTAGAACGCCATTCGTTGGGCCATATCCGTCTTAGCCCGAATCAGATCAATGACTGCCTCCGCTTGTGATAAATCGATTCGGCCGTTCAGGAACGCCCGCTTCGTAAATTCTCCTGGCTCAGCCAAGCGAACTCCGGTCTCAAGCAGCAAATCCAGTACTTTCTTTACGGAAACAATACCGCCGTGGCAACCAATTTCGACAACATCTTCCATCGTAAACGACCGTGGAGATCGCATGACGGTGACTAATACTTCTTCCAATCTATCACCGTTCACTGGATCCACAATAAACCCGTAATGCACGGTGTGTGTTTTTGTGGAAATCAGTGATTCCCCTGCAGAGAAAATGCGACCGACGAGCGGAATCGACTCCTCTCCGCTTACCCGGACAATCGCGATCCCCCCCTCCCCTACTGGAGTGGAAATCGCCGCAATCGTATCTTTCAACATTCCATCTCACATCCCGAATCTGTACGGCCACTCATCTATATCCCAACATGGAGAAAAAAAGCAATGACTAAAAAACTTTCAGTCATTGCGCGATGATCTTAGAATAATGCCATTACTTCAAACAAATGATGACCCGGCGATTCGGATCTTCCCCTTTGCTGTATGTCTTAACGGACGGATGTCCTTGCAACTGCGAATGGATGACCTTACGCTCTTGCGGAGTCATCGGCTCAAGTACGACTTCCTTCTTCGTACGCACGACGCGACTAGCCAGTCTCATCGACAAGTCTTCAAGAGTTTTCCGGCGCCGGTCGCGGAAATCTTCCGCATCAAGCACATAACGCAGATGAGTCTGAGAATAACGATTGGCTACAATGTTAGCCAAAAATTGCAGCGCATCCAAAGTCTGGCCTCTTCTTCCGATCAGCATACCCAATTCGTTGCCGCTTAAATTCAACACAACACCATCATTGTCTTGTTTCGTTTCAATAGCAACGTCCAATTCCATCGACTTGAATACTTCTTGCAGAAATCCGATCGTTTCTTCCAATGGATCCGGAACTCTTTCCAACTCCACTTTCGCTTCCCTAGAACCCAATAAACCGAACAAGCCCTTATTGGGCTGTTCCAGAACATTAATTATAACTTTATCTTCCGTCGTATTCAACTGTGCTAAACCCGCTCTAACCGCTTCTTCTACTGATTTACCTGTTGCCACCACTTTTTTCAAGTTTTTGAACCCCCTTATTTCGAGATCCACCATAAATAAAATAACTTTGTACAACCGTGAAGGCATTGCTGTAAACCCAATATAAAGGCAGTGCGGAAGCAAAATTCATTGCCATGACAAAAATCAGCACTGGAAAAATGTACATCAAATTTTTCATTTGCGCATTCACTTGCGTTGACATGACTTTCTGCTGCAGGAACGTCGTAGCTGCGGCAAGCAGCGGCAGGATATAGTAAGGATCCGGGCTTCCCAATTGCATCCATAGAAACGTATGCTCGGAAATCATCTGATTGCGCATAATCGCGTTATACAAAGCGATCAAGACCGGCATCTGGATCAACAACGGGAAACAGCCTGCCAACGGGTTGACGCCTTGCTGTTGAAACAGCTTCATCGTCTCTTCCTGTTGCTTCTTGGCGTCGTTCTTATATTTCTCTTTCAACTTGCGAATTTCCGGTTGAAGTTCCTGCATCCGCTTCGAGCTGCGATATTGCTTCATGGTCAGCGGCAAAATCAAGGAACGGATAATTAATGTAACAACAAGAATCGACAACCCGTATTGTCCCCATAGATGTTCGGCGAACCAATCCAACGTCATGGCCAGCGGATACACAAAATACTTGTCCCATATTCCGCTGTTCGGATCTATAGGCGCCTTATGCATAGACGTCGCGCTGCAGCCCGCCAAAAACAAAATCAAGAAGGCAACAGGCCAAAGTCTATATATTCTACGAGTCAAATTGAGTCCTCCTAAAGGGCTGTATAAACTTACTCTTTTCCAATTATCAACTATACCACATTTCGCAAACGTATGGAAATGCTTGCCGTCTGTCTCACCTTTTGTCCCCCGATTTAACGAATATACCCGCTCGGTTCAAAACATGAAACACACTGCGCTGCATATCTGCATATTCCATCTCTACAGCAGGTTTGCGTGCAATGATAATCAATTCAATTTGCGGTTTGATCTGCGATTCATTTAAACGAACGATCTCTTTAATTTTTCTTCTCAACCGGTTGCGTACGACGGCATTGCCGATTTTTTTGCTCACCGATACGCCAAGGTGAAATTTCTCCACCGTCTGATTCAGCCGGTAATAAACGACAAACTGATGGTTCGCCGCCGATTTCCCTAGTCGATATACTTTTTGAAAATCTTCGTTCCGGGTTAACCGAAGCTCTTTGCGCACGCGAGATAACTCCCAAATAATCACTTGATAATCAATTAAAAAAGTTGAAAAAAGACCACCTCGATTAGTGGTCTTTACTTCTTAAGCACTCAGTACTTTTCTACCCTTTAATCGACGCGCACGCAACACTCTGCGCCCGTTCTTCGTGCTCATTCTCTTTCTGAACCCATGAACTTTCTTGCGCTTGCGAACATTCGGTTGGAATGTAGGTTTCATCGATTGCACCTCCTAAAAGAAAACCCTTGCCGTTTTTTCAAAATACCACTATCCATTAAAGCATCTCCTTACAAAAAAGTCAACTTGGGACACCCTGGATCTTTAGCAAAGCAAATTGTGAATTTTTGAGCACGGTCTTCATATTCTGCCGTCACTTGTCGAAATTTTATACATAAGCTAATCCACCAAGTCACAGGATGTCGATAAACCGAAAATTTTGTCGTGTGAACGGTGGGGAAAAGTTAATCAATCAATTGAAATAGCCCACATCTTCTGCTATGCTTTATACGGCTTTCCCTGTGTATAACTTTATTTTACCTCATGGTTATTAACAAATTGTGGATAAGTCTGTTAACAATTCCAACCTTATTAAACAAGGTTGGTTTTCGTATCGTTGAATCTGTGAATAACCCTCGCTAACACGAAGGAGAGACCAATATATGGATAGCCAGAAAGACCAGTTATGGCAAGAAGTGCTGGCCGTCATTCAGACCAAGATCAGCCTGCCCAGTTTTAATACTTGGCTTAAATCGACCAAGGCCAGCGAATTTACCGATCGAACGCTTGTAATCAGCACACCGAACAACTTTGCCAAGGAATGGCTGGAAAGCCGCTATACGCGTTTGATTCGCGACACGGTATACGAATGCATCGGCAAACAAGTGGAAGTCTTGTTTATCAATGAAGAAGAGATTCTAGAGCCTTCCGAGACCCCGCGGAAAGCGGTTGTGCAAACCCCTGTTCAGGAAGATAATCCGAACATGCTCAATCCCAAATATACATTTGAAACGTTCGTCATCGGTCCGGGGAACCGATTCGCACATGCTGCATCTCTTGCTGTAGCGGAAGCTCCTGCTAACGCTTACAATCCTCTCTTCTTATACGGCGGCGTCGGTCTTGGCAAAACCCACTTAATGCATGCAATCGGCCACTATGTCCAAGAGCATAACCCGGGGATGCGCGTTCTCTACATATCTTCCGAGAAATTTACTAACGAATTCATCAACGCCATCCGCGACAACCGCGGGGAAAGTTTCCGCGTCAAGTATCGCAATATCGACGTGCTGTTGATCGACGACATTCAATTTATCGCAGGCAAAGAAGGGACGCAGGAAGAATTTTTCCATACATTCAACGCCTTGCACGAGGAGCATAAACAAATCGTGATATCCAGCGACCGTCCGCCGAAGGAAATTCCGACACTTGAGGAACGGCTGCGTTCGCGATTCGAATGGGGATTACAGACCGATATTCAGCCCCCGGATCTGGAGACGAGAATTGCCATTCTGCGCAAGAAGGCGAAGGCCGAGAATCTCGATATCCCCAACGAAGCGATGATCTATATCTCCAACCAGATTGACACGAATATCCGCGAGCTTGAAGGAGCGTTGATTCGCGTCGTTGCCTACTCTTCCTTAATGAATGCCGACATTACGACGCACCTGGCGGCCGAAGCGCTGAAGGACATCATTCCGTCCAACCGCCCCAAAGTCGTGTCGATTCAAGACATTCAGCAGCTTGTCGGCGAGTATTACGGCATTCGTATCGAAGATTTCAAAGCACGCAAACGCACCAAGGCAGTCGCATTCCCCCGGCAAGTGGCGATGTACTTGTCCCGGGAACTGACCGATTATTCGCTTCCAAAGATCGGTGAAGCGTTCGGCGGACGAGATCATACGACAGTCATGCACGCCCATCATAAAATTTCCGTATCCTTGAATCGCGATCACGAACTCTATCAAACCATCCACACGTTCACGGAAAAAATTAAAAATTCATCCGGAAAATAATCACAGCTTACCCACAACCATTTTTGAACCGATTTCCTTGGCATGCCAAAAACAGCGGAATGTTATCCACAAATCCACCGCGCCTACTGCTTTTACTAAAAATATACTGTATTATTAATATGCTCTCATTCCAAAAATAGACCTGGGAGGGAAACATGAAACTGCAAATTTCCAAGACGCCGCTGAACGACGCCATTCAAGATGTCATGAAAGCCGTGCCTACGAAAACCTCCAATCCGATTTTGACCGGAATCAAGATAGATGCGGATTCTCATGGAGTGACTTTAACCGCAACCGATTCGGACATTACGATCCGCCGATTTATTGCCGCCGAAGAAGGCGGCCTGACGATCATCGACGTACATATCCCGGGAAGCGTCGTGCTTCCGGCCAAATTTTTCAGTGAAATCGTCCGCAGGCTCCCCATGGAGAAAGTATTGTTGGAGGTTAATGACCTGTTCACGACCGTACTGCGATCCGGTAAAGTCGAATTGCAGCTTGTCGGTCTCGATCCGGAAGAGTTTCCTTCTCTCCCGCAGATCGAACGCAATCATTCCATCGAAATATCCAGCCATCTGTTGAAGGATATGATCCGCCAGACTGTCTTCGCCATCGCGACCAACGAATCGACACCCGTGTTGACCGGCGTGCTCTGGACCGTGGAAGACCGTAAAATCAAATTCACCGCCTGCGACCGTCATCGGCTGGCATCCCGCGAAACGGATGTACCTATCGATTCGGATATTCGCATCAACCCGGTAGTCGTGTCCGGACGGACGCTTAATGAACTGCAAAAAATATTGCCCGATCAGAACGAAATGGTAACGATTGTCTTCAGCGACAACCAAATATTATTTCGCTTCCGTTCAATTTTGTTTTACTCGCAAGTGCTCGATGGCACGTATCCCGATACAACCAAGCTTATTCCCCGCTCGTTCAATACAGAACTGGTGTTGGAAAGATCGTTGTTTGAGGATGCCATCGAACGCGCTTATTTGCTATCTCGGGAAAGCAAATCCAACATTGTGAAGCTGTCTATGAATGAAAATCAGTCGATCGAAATTTCTTCCAGCTCCAGCGAAATCGGGAAAGTTACCGAAGAGATTGACGCGAAAGAAATTAGCGGGGAACTGTTGAAAATTTCGTTCAACTCGAAGTTCATGTTAGACGCGCTGAAAGTGATCGACAACGATTGGGTACACCTCGGGTTTACGAGCGCGATGCACCCGATCATTATGAAGCCGCTTGAAGACGCTACGTTAATGCAGCTCATTTTGCCATACCGCACGATGAATTGACGCCTTTACGGCGAAAGGGGATTCGCGGGAATATGCAGGACATCCCGATCCATACGCCTTACATAACACTTGGCCAATTTCTTAAACTTTCGGATTGTATCTCCACCGGAGGACAAGCGAAAGCTTTCCTCTCCGAGCACCGTATTGAGGTAAATCGTGAGGAGGACAACCGCCGGGGGCGCAAGCTGTACCCGGGAGATACGGTAAATGTGGAAGGAATCGGACAATTTCGAGTTATCCAATCCGACTAAATGGGGAATATGCGATTGCGGCTTAAGACGATCCAACTTCGCAACTACCGGAATTACGATGAGCTTTCGCTTGAGGCAGGCGAAGGGGTCAATATTTTTGTCGGCTCCAACGCCCAGGGAAAGACTAATTTGCTGGAAGCCATCAACGTCATGGCGCTGACCAAATCGCATCGCACCCATTCCCACAAGGAATTGATTCGCTGGGGCAGCGATCAGGCGGCGCTGTCGTGCCGTCTCGACAAGAAGTATGGAACCCACCAGTTGGATCTGACTTTGACGAAGCAGGGCAAAATTGCAAAGATCAACGGTCTGGAACAGAAAAAGCTAAGCCATTATGTCGGCATCGCCAATGTCGTATTGTTCGCTCCGGAAGATCTGAATATTATCAAGGGGGCACCAACCAACCGTCGACGCTTTCTAGATATGGAGATCGGGCAGGTGCAGCCGAGTTATCTTTATGAGAAAACCCAATACGATAAAGTGCATTTGCAAAGAAATAATTTTCTCAAACAATTGCATTCCGGGTCGAATCACTCATCCATTCTCGACATCTGGAACGAACAACTTGCAGGCTTCGGTATTAAAATCATGAAGAAACGTCAAAGCTTTATACAGAAACTGCAACGATGGGCGCAATCGATTCATTCGCAAATCACCGGGGAAGGCGAGCAGCTCGCCGTAAGCTATTCTCCGTCGCTCGATCTGAGCGGAGAGCCTGACGATGCTGTCTTATTTGAGCGATATATGATAAAGTTATCTCAAACAAGCGAACAGGATATTCGCAGAGGAACCACGTCGGTCGGACCGCATAAGGACGATCTGCTTTTTCATATTAACGGCAAAGAAGTTCAAACCTATGGTTCCCAAGGACAGCAGCGAACCGCCGCTTTGTCTTTGAAGCTTGCCGAAATCGAGCTGATCTATGAGGAGACAGGTGAGTTTCCGATTCTGCTATTGGACGATGTGATGTCTGAGCTCGATGAACATAGGCAACTGAAGCTTATTCATACGTTTACGGACAAATTGCAAACCTTTATTACCGCGACTGGGACTGAATCCGTTCATTCGCAACGGTTGAAAGAAGCGAGGCTTTATACGATTCACGAAGGCCGCGTTCAGCCGGCAAATTGAATTTTGACGCAGAATGGAGAGTGGGATTTGTGTTCATACACTTGGGCGGAGAGAAGGCTATCCGATCTTCGGAATTGATCGCCATCTTTGATTTATCGATTGAAAAATCGTCGAAGATCTCTATGCAATTCATTCAACATATAAGCAAAGAGAAGCAAGTGGAAACGATCGGCGACGAAGATCCGAAGACGTTGATTGTCACCACAGACAAAGTGTATTATTCCCCGATTTCTTCTACCACGTTGAAGAAACGGGCGGGACAGTTGATTACTTAAGTTAAAGGTGGCCGTGTGTCTGCAAGATGCACGTCTCAATCATGATTAAAGCAGGTGAATTCCCTTATTATGTCGGAAAATCAGCATACATATGACGCAAGCCAGATTCAAGTTCTCGAAGGGTTGGAAGCGGTTCGCAAGCGGCCGGGAATGTACATCGGTTCAACCAGCGTCCGTGGTTTGCACCACCTCGTATGGGAAGTCGTCGACAACAGTATCGACGAGGCGCTGGCGGGCTATTGCGATAAAATCGACGTGTTCGTTCACAAGGATAACAGCGTAACCGTCGTCGATAATGGACGGGGAATTCCTGTCGGAGAAGAGCAGAAGACGAAACGTCCTGCGGTCGAAGTTGTTCTCACTGTGCTGCATGCAGGAGGCAAATTCGGAGGAGAAGGGTACAAAGTTTCCGGCGGTCTGCACGGAGTCGGTGTTTCCGTAGTGAACGCTTTGTCCGAGAAACTGATTGTACAAGTGAAAACCGAAGGCAAAATGTACGAGCAGGAATACCATCGCGGTGTCCCTCAATACGACTTGCGTGTCATCGGCGAGACGGAAGAGACAGGGACGACGATTACGTTCAAGCCGGATCCGGAAATTTTTACGGAGACAACGGACTATGAATTCGACACCCTGCAGGCGCGATTGCGGGAATTGGCGTTTCTAAACAAAGGCGTCGAGATCAACATCATCGACGAGCGGACAGATCAATCGAGCACGTATTGTTACGAGGGCGGGATCATCTCCTTCGTTGAATATTTGAACCGCAACCGCGAAGCGTTGCATGAACCGCCGATCTTCGTGGAAGGATCCAAGGATAATATTCAGATCGAAATTGCTTTTCAGTATAACGACGGGTATACGGAAAACCTCTATTCGTTCGCCAACAACATCAATACGCATGAGGGCGGCACGCACGAGTCGGGATTTAAGAGTGCGCTGACCCGGATATTGAACGATTATGCGAGAAAGACGAACTCGATCAAGGACAACGATGCGAATTTGTCCGGCGACGATGTGCGGGAAGGGATTACGGCGATCATCTCTGTGAAAATTCCCGAGCCGCAATTCGAAGGGCAGACGAAGACGAAGCTCGGCAACAGCGAGGTACGGGGCATCGTTGAGTCGCTATTTGCCGAGAAATTGCAAGAATTTATGGATGAGAATCCAGCTGTCGCCCGCAAAATTATCGATAAATCGCTTCAAGCGGCAAGAGCGCGGGAAGCGGCGCGCAAAGCTCGCGAATTGACTCGGCGCAAGAATGCTCTAGACGTCAGCTCGCTGCCTGGTAAGCTAGCCGATTGCTCGTCTCGCGACGCTTCAATCAGCGAAGTGTACATCGTCGAGGGCGATTCCGCCGGCGGCTCGGCCAAGCAAGGTAGAGACCGCCACTTTCAGGCGATTCTTCCGTTGCGCGGCAAAATTCTCAACGTCGAGAAAGCCAGATTGGACAAGATTTTATCCAATGCGGAAATTCGAGCAATCATCACGGCGCTCGGGTCGGGGATCGGCGACGACTTCGACGTTGCGAAGGCAAGGTATCATAAGATTATCATTATGACCGACGCCGACGTGGACGGTGCGCATATTCGGACGTTGCTGCTGACCTTTTTTTACCGATACATGAGAAATATGATTGAAGCGGGCTACGTCTATATCGCCCAACCTCCGTTGTACAAACTGGAGAGAAACAAGACGATCCGCTATGCCTATAACGAGAAACAACGCGATGCGGTAATGAAAGAGTTCGGCGAAGGCACGAAAGTCAATGTGCAGCGTTACAAAGGTTTGGGAGAAATGAATCCGGAGCAGCTGTGGGAAACGACAATGGATCCGGAAAGCCGGACTTTGCTGCAAGTGAGTATTCAAGACGCCATGGAGGCCGATTCGGTCTTCGATACATTGATGGGAGACAACGTGGAACCGCGTCGGGATTTCATTCAGCAACACGCCAAATACGTGAAAGATCTGGACATCTAGATGGTTTGTTTGTTGTTTGGGTTTCAAGGGAGAGTTCTACCCTTTCGGTATTTATCGTGCCTGAATTGTCTTCGAAGCAAGGCTCCACTCGGTGGAGTTATTTTTAGGAGGTAACCAATGGCTGAAGAATTGAATCCCGAAATCAGGGAAATCGATATCGGAACCGAGATGCGCACTTCGTTCATGGCTTATGCGATGAGCATCATCGTTTCGCGCGCGCTGCCGGATGTTCGCGACGGGCTGAAGCCCGTGCACCGCAGAATTTTGTTCGCGATGTCGGAACTCGGTATGTCTCCGGACAAGCCTCACA
>JAJFMO010000016.1 GCA_020697475.1 Paenibacillaceae bacterium
CGATTAAGCGACACGACGAATGTTCGCCACTAAAGCCCCTTGAGCTGGCTGTGGGCTTGCGCCAACTTTCCTCTAAACTAAACCGGCGCTGTTTGCTATGCGGACTCACATTCCGCTATTTCGCCGTTTCGGGCTGTTTCCGCTGTTTCGCGGACTCACAGGCCGTTAAATATGCCTTGAACAGGTGTAAAGCACTATTCAAGGGGCAGTTAGCGGAATGTAGAGCCACCTTGACATCGAACTACGGTCATCTTCGGCAAATAGCGGAATGTAGAGCCGCTTGGAATCCTGTAGTTCGGTAGGGAAGTCCGGTATTCCTGCAGTCCGGTGGTCCGATAGTCTGGCGACTTGCAATCGGAACATAAGGGGGGTGCACTTTAGGCAACGTATGCACGAATCGCCCACCGGCAATCCCGCCGCCCGCACACGATCAAGCACGGGGCGGCAGCGTCCGTTGGCTGCGCATAATCCGCCTACTACGCAGGAAACCTAACCATCGAATCGGTTTAACACGGTAAAAAACTTAAACTTTTTGATATTACAAAAAAGCCCGGTCGCTCCCACACAGGGATCGACCGGGCTCCTTCCTTACAGATTTATTTCGCAGAAATTTACGGACGGATGATGACGAGCTTGGCGTCGTTGTTCCACTGCACATCCATGCCCGCCTCTTCTGCGAAGAAGCGAATCGGCACGTACGTGAGATCGGAATCGATGAACGGCGCGGCGTCCGTCTCTTTGACGATCGGGGGTTTGCCTTTCACCGTGCGGCTGATTCCCGTCTTACCGATGGTCAGCTCGATGCGTATATCGCCCTTGACCAAAGTGACGATTTGCCCGCCGTCCCCCGATTCCTGATAGCCGACTTCGTAACCGAGCTTCTCGGCAATCGCCCGGACGGGTACCATCGTCCTGCCGTCAACGAGCATCGGGGCGGCGTCGAACGAAATCAAGTCGCTCTGATAAACGACGCGGATGTCGGCATCTTCGCTTACCGGTTCCAACAACTCGCCCGGCAAGCGGAAAAAGTCGATGCGGCGAATTTTGTTGTTGAACGAATCGGCAACAAGGATACTGCCATTGTCTGCAATTGCGACGTCCGACGGATTGTAAAATCTGGCGTTGCGATCCACTCCGTCATTCGAGCCTGCCGATTGGTTCAGGTCGCCGGCCAATGTCGTTACGATCCCGTCCTTCAAATAACGGATCGAGTGGTTCAAGCTGTCGGCGATGACGAGCCCGCCGTCGGCATCCAACGCAATGCCGCGCGGAGCGTCAAATTGCGCTGCAGCCACATCCCCATCGGCGAATCCGCCTGCCGCATACAGCTGGTTCGGCTCATAGATCGGCTTGCCGTCCGCCGGCGCCGCCCCTCCGGCAACCGTCGTCACCGTATTCGTGGAGAAATCGATATAGCGGATGCGCTGGTTGCCCGTATCGCTGACATAGAGGTTGCCCTTGGCATCCAACGCGAGTGCGGACGGCTCATTGAATTTCGCCTTGGACAAATCCCCGTCCTGGTAATCCCCCGCAATCGCCGCTTGTCCTGGTGACAGCTGAACGGCTCGTTGCGAAGCGGCGTTCAAAGTACTAACCGTCTTGTCCTTGGTTATTTTGCGAATCACATGGTTAAGCGTATCGGCCACGTACACCGTTCCGTCAGCGGCTACGGCAATTCCTTGCGGATGGTCGAAAGTCGCTGTCGCCGCAGCGCCGTCGTTATGCCCTAATACCCCTGTACCGGCGAGTGTCGTCACTTGGCCGGTTTTATCGATGACTCGAATTGCGTTGCTGTCGGAGTCCGCCACATAGATGTTGCCCGAGCTGTCTGCAGCCAGGCCGACAGGAGTATGGAACAGCGCCTTCTCCCCGACCCCGTCAATCAGCGTGCCGATAGGTTGGCCGATCGCGTTCTTCTTCAATACGAACGGTGGGCCGGCGAGCGTGGACACTTGCCCGGCCGACAACTTGCGGACGACCTGATTTTTCGAGTCAGCAATCACCAGCGTTCCGTCTTGCATCACAAGAAGTCCTTGCGGAGAGCGGAATGTGGCTGAGGCCGCCACCCCGTTCTCATATTGATAGTCACCGCTGCCCGATACCGTTACAACTTGCGATAACCGCTGGCCGCCGCCACCCTGCACGAGTACCGGGTCTGCAGCAGCAGCAGCAGGCAATCCCCCAAACAGAAGCGTGGCACTCAACAAGGCTGCTCCAACGAATGTTGTCCGTTTCATGGTAATCTCCTTTTCACCGTTACTGGTTAAGCGTAGCTGCCGTGTTGCCGGTTGGGGAACTGAAATACCGGTGCTTCACTGATTGCAGCAAATATTGAATATCCGATTTGTCCAACGGTTGTCCGTCCTGGTTTATGTCCCAAGCCGTTCCCGTTCCGATTTTTTTGGCAAAAGCCGCAATATCCGCAATGTCGAGAGGGCGAGGATGCCCGCTGTCCCGGCTGAGTACCGCAACCGGCAAAGAAACGACGTTTCCACTGGCGGCAACCGGCCAATCGGCACTGGCCTTACCGACCTGGATGAACGAGCTCGTGATATTGTAAAAGTCGGTAAAGTTCGTCACCAATCCTTCATTGGCCTGCAAAGTGCGGAATTGCCAATGTCCGGCAGGCAAGTTCCCGATCGCCGATTGGCCCAACGAATCGATTCCGAAAATGCGCACTTGATTCGAATCGGAAACCGCATAGATGAATTGCCCCGGAGGGACGTTCAGCGCTGTGTTTGATGTGAGCGACACGATGATCGGGAAGTTCGTCACCCACGGCGACGAGGCGGAAGCCGGCTTTGCCAATATATCGTAATTCAGCGCCGCCCCGTTCCTTTCGAAGCCGAGAAAACGAATTTGGACATTCTCCAAACGAACATTGCTTGACAAAGTCTGTTGCGGATACATTCCGTACAGCTGATATTTCGTCTCGGAGGCTCCCGGATTTTCCACCAGTTCGTAATGCATGTTCGCCGGGAAGACGCTGCTTTCATTGTTGTAGTTGTCCGCGTTGATCAGCCGGTCACCGGACTCGTTCACCAAATAGGCGGTGACGGTTCGGGAATCGGCAATATACTCGGTTCGGATGTCTGAAAGCTTGCCTCCCACATCGATCGTCGCGCCTGCCGGATCATTGGCTGCGTTCTTCAACAGGTTAGCGAACTCTTCCCCGGATTTCAAAAAGGTCATAGTGGAATAATTGGATCCGCCATCGTTGGACGTCACCATATAGAAAAAGCTGTTGACCGCAAAGTTTTTTGGAACATAAACATTCATTAAACCAGGAGTGTTCCCGGAAGTGCCGATGGGCAAGCTCATCTGATATCCCCCGCCAAACGAGGTGGGCGGTCCAGAGATGCCAAAATCCGGGTAACAAAACAACGGCGAATACGACTCTGTCGGCATATAATTCAGGCATGCGCTCAATGAGGTAGGGATCGGATTCGAGCTCGCGACGGTCGGCTTGTAGTTCATAGCGAGTTTAGACAAGTTTGCCGTGGAGATCTGCCAATCAAATAAGGTACCCGGTGTCGCAGACACTTGGCCGCTATACGCAAGCAACGATTCGTATCGGCTTGTATCGGGAAACTGCCGATCGATCTGGGCAACCAGTTCGTACGATGTAACTGCACCCTTATCCATGTAGTAGGTGATCGGGGTCGCATAATCCGGCGAATAAGACGTGCCGGGCGGCTGGGTGCTTTTCTCGAATTCGCTGCCGAACGTATACGGCTCCGTAAAGTCGCCGGGGTAGAAGGTCCGTTTCAGCCTCACTACCTGATCCGCGCCAACAAAGGAAGATTCGTCGAATGCGGAAATCTTCACTTTCACAGCCGACCAGCTGCGCTCATCGGCGTTCAAGGGAATCACCGTCAACTTCCCTTCCGTGGCACTGTCGACGATTTGGTTTACCCGGTACGCCCGAACATAACTCGCCGTGCCTGAAGGGCCGGCGTTCAACTGCATGGAGTATGCACCATAAGGCAACACCATGTATAAACTTCCGGAATCGGACAACAGAGTATCGGGATAAAAATAGCTCGAATGGGTATCCAAATTCGTCAGCGTATAGCTTCGGATCGTCTGCGGCACTCCTTGTTCGCTGGCTGCAAACTTGAACAATGAGTCGCCAGAATTCATCTGCGCGAGGAAGAGCTGCTTGATTGCGCCACCCTGGTTCACGTTTATCAACGTCCTATAAGAACCGGAGCTGTACGTATCCTGGAAATCCCGCAGCACAACCACATTGGAAGACAATTGTTCCTGCGTGAAAGTAAACCGGGGATCGACCATAACGTCTTGCGTGCTTACTGTGTTGGCACTTTGAATGTATACATCAAGATGGCCTGTCAACGTCGAGTAAACCAGATCCCCTTGAGGGTTGGAATAGACGACGGAAGTGACCGTATTCGATGTATCGTCGACCTGATAAACCGCCATGGTAACACTACCGCCTGAACTCCCGCCATCCGATGACGGGATGACGCTGGCACGGGCTGTGCCGGACCAGCCGAAGCCCTGGGGCAACAGCCCCAGGACGAGCACGCAAGCAATCAACAGACGAACGGTGCGTGAAGATCGGCTCATTTATTCTCCTCCGTAAGTTATATTCTGCGGTGTCGTTTGTTCGCTATCCACTTCAAAAACCTTGGTGACGATCGGATTGTCAGGGCTCGTTCCATCGGTTACATGAACCGCATTGAAATAGATTAACTGAATGTATAAAGAGCCTGAGTTCGGTGTTTCAGAAGGAGTCAGGGTGATCCGAGTCAATCGTTTGGTACCTTGGACGGCGGTGTTGCCGGAAGTCGCGCCGAAATTCGTCGCTGCATAGATCAACTCATGTGCGGTCTCTCCGTTCGTAACGAAGATATCGGGACTGACGGGCACATCCCGCAAATTTTCTGCACTGACAGCCGCGTCCGTGAAAATTTCGCCCCCATCCGCTTGGGCAGTCCATGTCACATTCGGGTCACTGAAATAATACAGCACGTGCGCTTCCGCCCCATAGACCGCTTTGTCGCCAGTCAAGTCGGTCAGGTTCAATTCGATCGTAACAGCGCCTGACGCATTCTTGCTTGCCGCTACGCCAACCGGCGATTCCGTAGTCGTGCCGTTGTATTGGATTGTAACGCTCTTCCCAACGCTTACGTTGCCCGCCGCATCCGTGGCGGTCAGTACGATGGGATGCGTGCCGTGGCCGAAGGTCAACGGGATCGTTGCGCCGGCTTCCCCATTGCCCGTACCTTGAGCCAATACGCCGCCGTTCTCTTTCACTTCGATCTTCGAACCGGCTTCCGCGTTCACCGTGAGCGAAAGGCTCGGTTGAATGATCACGTACTCGGTCCCTGTAATCTGTGGGGACACGATGACCGGCGCACTCGGTGCGACCTTATCGATGTTGTTCGCTGTCGCCGTCGTGCTGCCCTTGTTGCCCGCCGCGTCGACGAACTCGAAGGTGAAGCTGCCGTTGTCCGTGAATGTGTAAGTGGCGGAGCCGCCGTTGTTCGTGATCGTTACCGGCTTGTTCGTCGTCAAGGTGACGGTGACCGAAC
This sequence comes from Paenibacillaceae bacterium, assembly GCA_020697475.1. Lineage (GTDB taxonomy): Bacteria > Bacillota > Bacilli > Paenibacillales > NBRC-103111 > JAJFMO01. Next base: position 5,559 of record JAJFMO010000016.1, read on the forward strand.
CGTTCGTCGGATTCGTCGTGTTGTAGCTGATCGTGCCTAGCGGCAACGTCGAGTCGATGTTGCTCACGGTCGCCGTCGCGCTGCCCGTGTTGCCCGCCGCATCCTTGAATTCGAACTTGAAGCTGCCGTTGTCCGTGAATGTATACATGGCGGAGCCGCCGTTGTTCGTAATTGTCACCGGCTCGCTTGTCGTGAGCGTTGCCGTGACCGCACTCGCCGTCGGGGCTGTCGAGCTGTAGCTGACTGTGCCCGTCGGAGCTGTCGTATCAATCGTAATTCTCGGCACGGTGGCTGCCTCGCTGACGTTGCCGTTGGAATCGGTCGCCTTCACCGTTAATTCGTACACTCCGTCCGTCAACGTACTGTTCCAGGTTACGTTCACCGGCGTGCTGCCTTTGCCGGCAGCCGTCGCCACCACCGTCGTTCCTTGCAGGACCTCGATTTTCGAGCCCGTTTCCACGGTTACGCTGATCGTCGGAACCGTTGTGGCGATGACAGCCGCTGCGGGAGAAATAATGACAGGCTTATTGGGTGCTGTCGTATCCTCATCGCTTGTGTCCGGTACGGAGCCACCGCCTCCACCGCCGCCTCCGCTGTTATCAGATCCCGTACCCGAGCCTCCGGTCGAGCCCGTACCACCCGTCGTTCCCCCGGTCGTACCGCCGGTCGTTCCCCCGGTTGTGCCGCCCGTCTGTTGGCCGGTGGTCGTCTGGCCGGTCCCGCCGGTCGTATTCTGCGAAGATTGCTGTTGCTGCGTTTGAACCTGCTGCTGCGCTTCCTGCTGTTTCTGCTCGGCAGCCGCCTGATTTTGCTGCTGCAGCTCGGTCGATTTCTGCGTCAATTGTTCAACGAGCGCCTGGGCTTGCTGCTGTTGTTGCTGTTGCTGCTGCTGTTGCTCTTCCCTGCGCTGCTCCCGCTCCTGTTGAGCCTGTTGCCGCTGCGACTCGAGATTAGGGTCAAGTCCTGCATTCGTATTCAACGGTTGAACGTTGTTCAAATCGAGCGGAGCCGTCCCTGGGGGCAGATTGCTGTTCAAATTATTAACCGCTTCTTGGAGACCTTGCGGGTCGACACCCTGATTGATCGCCGTTACGACGACGTTACCGACGAGGTTGTTCAGGTTGTTCTGAATATTTTGCAAATCGGTCTGATTAGTAATCGTAACGGAGCCGCCTTGCTGGCTGCCTTGCCCTTGATTCAATTGTTGTTGCTGGTTGTTGATGAACTGCTGGTTCTCCTGATCGATCGCGTCCTTGGACGAAACAATCGACTGGATGATGGACGAATCGGAATGTTCAACCAACTCGTTCGGGTCGATGACACTCTTGTTAGCGTCCAAATTGTTAGGATCCTCGCCTGGATCGAGCATAATCTGTTGCGAAGGTCCGATCGTCGCACCCGAATCCCCGGTATTGCCCGGCGATGGCTCGCCGTTGTCCCCTCCGTTGTTTCCGTTGTTCCCGTTGTTTTCGCTCGAAGGCAGCAACCCCACCTCACCGGAAGCAACCGCTACGTAGGTTCCCCCTGTCTCGTTATCAACGGATGTCAGGACGTTGGTCCCCCGGACGCCCATTACCGCCGTCGGAGTTTCCACCTGGAACTGGTCGTCGGCGCTCGCCAGCTTCTTCACTTTGGACCATACCGACCCTGCCCAGATCTTGAACCTTGACGATTTCGCATCGCCATCCGCGGACAGATCCGTGACGTCGAACTCGGCGTTGGAGCCGATTGTCAGCTCGTCCCCTTGATCCGCAGTCCGCAGGATGACGCTGGAGTTATCCCCGGTAATAATGTGATCGCCTTGATTCAAGCTCATCTCCGCATACGCCTGGTAGCTCTTGGAGCCGCCGGCCTTCTGAACTTCCACCGTGCCGGTTAAGCTGGAGATAATCGCCAACCGCGTCGTCTTCGCCGAAACATCGGGCACTGCCGCCGACAACGTCGAGAGCGGGATAGACGCGCTCAACAGAACGATGGCTAACGGTTTGAGCTTGAGTGCAGATCTGTTAAGAGCCACCTTGCTTACACCTTTGTTGACTGCCTTGTAAACAGCTTTGTTCATTCCCTCTTTGTTCCCCATACTTATTTCCTCCCGCCTGCCTTCAACCTTCTTGCGATTCGTGCTGCTCATTGCTTTCCCTCCGTCGCAGCGGCTGCTTCAACCGTCCCCTGCTCCTCCCGCTTCTCATCCATGACCTCGTACACCATAACCGGCAATTCCTTGCCTTTGACCTTGATCTCGCCGACCGGCACGATCTCGAACAAATCTTTCACCCGATCGTATGTATTGGGGCTGATCAAAACTTGCCCGGGTTTAGCGTTGGACTCAAGCCTTGCGCTCAAGTTGACCGTATCGCCGATCGCCGTATAGTCGAGCCTTAAGCCCTCGGAGCCGATGTTGCCGACGACCGCCGGACCGCTGTTGATGCCAAGTCCGAAACGAACGGTCAATCCGTGCTGCTCGAACAGCCTTTGCTCGAGCTCGGCTGACTGCCGCTTCATCTCCAGCGCTGCGCGCACCGCCAGCAACGGGTGGTTGTCCATCGGAATCGGCGCGCCGAAGATCGACATGACGCCGTCTCCGATAAACTTGTCCAGCGTGCCGCCGAACTTGAAGATCGCCTTCGTGCACACGTCCAAATATTCGTTGAGCACCTGGATGACTTGCTCCGGCTCCAGCTTCTCGCTCATCGGCGTAAAGCCGCGAATATCGACGAATATCAGAGTAATGTCCATCCGCTGTCCGCCCAGCTTCACTTCCTCGCCGGAGGCGATAATTTGGTCGACCACGGTTTTCGGCACGAATCTTCCAAATTGTTTGGCGATATAGTTCTTTTGTTTCGTTTCCAGGAATATTTTAATAGAGAGATTGATCAGGAACGCGACGTAGATGCCCGACTCGGCATACACCAAGTCCAAATAGTTGTTGCTTGAGGAAAAAAGATAGAGTTGGGCGACGAACAAGACGACGGATAATACCAATGTCGCGACCACACTGAGGAAAATCGATCTCAACCGCCAGGTGAGAAAGCTGATGATCAGGATGCACAGCAGCATCAGAATCATCTCGATCCAGTCTTCCTGGTACTTGACATATTCCCCGCTCATCAGCTGGCTGGCGATGTTGGCGTGGGCGTATACGAGATTCATCTGTTTCTCGACCGGAGTCGTTCCTTGGTCAGAACCAGGGGCGGTATAGCCGACGAAGACGACCCGATCTTTGAACGTCTGCGGAGGAATTTCGCCGTTCAATACCCGATAGAGCGGGATCGCCTCAAAATCTAGCACGTTGGCGTCGTATTTGATGTACATCTCGTCTTTCGGACGGTTCTTCAGCGCCGGATAGTCGAGGTAACGCTTCACGTCCGCTCCGGCCATCTCCGCCGCCTTGTAGCCGAGGGAAGGGAACTTCCCTTCGGGGGAATCGATCTGCAGCCAGGCGCGGCGAATCGATCCGTCGTCCTCGAACACCGCGTTAATGTGCCCCAGGTTGGCGTTCTGCGCCAGCATCGGAATCGGCTTGACGATCTCTTTCGCCTTGATCGGCTGGCCTTTCTGCACGACCGTGGCGCGGGCGAGGTCGCTCTCCATATCGCCATGCACCGGTAAAATCACGTTCTTATACTTGGATAACGTGTCCGACAGCAGCTTGTCGCTCGCCGGGTTCGCGCCCTCCGTATAGAACTCGACGTCGAAAGCAATCACTTTGGCGCCGCCCTGCTCCAGCTTATCGATCAAATTCGCATACACGCTGCGGTCGAAGGGGTATTTGCCCAGCTTCGTAAGCGTTGTGGTGTCTATGCCGACAAGAAGAATATCCGCGTTCGGCTGGTGCGACATGTTGTTCTTCAGCACAAAGTCGTAGTTCGCCCGCGACATGGCGTCCAGCGCGCCGACAGCATAGAGCAACAACGACAGCAAAATAACGAAAATATTTCCTGCCGGTATGACAATTTTTTTGTTCATGTGGGCTCCTTCGACATCCTTCTCTCTTAAAGTTCTTCTGTCAAAGGTGATTATATCATTGTTCATAATGGCGCAAAAGAATTTTTTGCTAGTTTTGGAGGGGAAATCTTGAGGCAATTCACAACAAAATCATAGGGAAATTGTGGAACTTCACACTTCCGCCGTCTTGCCTCGGGCGAACGTCCTTGTTGCCGCAAGCGACATGAAATAAACGGCGAGCGCCACGATGACCGCGGCCGGCACGCCAAGCGAAAGCGGACAACCCAGCTTTAGCGAAAACAGATAAGCGGACAACCCGCAGACGACCATGAACGACATGCTGAGCGCCACCTTGGCCAACACCCGCAAATCCAGGTAAAAACCGATCATCCCCGAAATGGAGAAAAAGTTGAGCAGCGTTATGAAGCAGACGCCGAATCCCACGCCCATCGCCACTCCGTCGATGCCGAAGTTTGAGCCCATCATGAAGATCGCCGCGACTTTCAGAATCGTCGTAAACACAAAGTTCCACATGGCGACATTCGCCTTGCCGAGCCCGAGCAAGATCGCATGCAGAGGACCTTCGAAATAATGGAGAAAAAAGATAGGCGCCAAGATACGCAACAGATGGCCCGCTTCGGGAGCATGATAGATGATCGAAGTAAGCGGCGTCGCCCATACATAAAGAATGACCGTGCTCGGGGCGCCGACAATGAGCGCGATGCGCATCGCTTGGTCGATTCGGCGATGCAGCAGGAAAGTGTTGCCGTTCGCCTGGGCCTCGCTGATCGCCGGCATGAGCGCGGTCGAGAGCGAATGGGTAATGAAGCCGGGCAGGATGAGCAGGGGAAAAGCGTACCCGACGAGCAGCCCGTACTGTCTGGTCGCTGCAATGGCTGTTATCCCGGCGATTGCCAACGAGGCGGTGACAAGCATCGGCTGGAAGGCGCTATAGATGGAATAGACGATTCCGTGTCCGCTCGTCGGCAAGCCGATGTCCATCAATTCGCGGAACGTGCGTTTCTCTTTGCTCAAGGCGGGAGAGAGGTGGATCTTCGCTGTGTTCTTCTTGCGTTGAAACCAATAAAGTGAAGACATGAAGATCAAGCCGGCGAACTCGCCCAACACCGCAGCGGCCATCGCCCCGGCGGCGGCGAATTCGATGCCGAACGGAAGCAAGTAGCGGACCATCGCCACGATGCCAAAGATTTGTACGATATGCTCGATAATTTCCGAGATCGCGATCGACTTCATATTTTGCTTTCCTTGGAAATAACCCTTGAGTACGGAGGAGATCGCCACGATTGGGGCGATCGGGGTAATGGCGAGCATCGCGTAATAGGCGCGCGGATCGGCGAGGAAGATCTTGCCGATCCATTCCGAGCCGAAGTACGTCAGAGCGGTCAGACCCACGCTGAGCGAGCAGGTGACGGTCAGGGAAACGAGCAGGATCCGCTTCACACGGGTGTGATCCCCCTTCACCTCGGCTTCTGCGACCAGCTTCGTGATAGCGACCGGCAGTCCGAGCCCGGTCAACGTGATGACGAGCGGCACGAGCGGATGCGCCATCATCAGAAGCCCCATCCCTTCGGCGCCGAGCAGCCGTGCCAGAATGATCCCGTTCACAAACCCGAGTATGCGGGTGATCAGAGCTGAGACGGTCAACACGAGCGTTCCTTGCACGAAAGTTTGTTTTTGCATCGAACCCGCCTCCTTGTTGTCAAGACGTCGAACAATCAACGGAGGATATGCTCACTGAGACGTCCCAAAATCCCTCCTTGTCAAATATATTCGGGTGCGGGGAATACATGCTTTGCCCGGACAAACGGCTTTGGTAACGAAGGCGCACTGGCGCAATCTATAATGGCGCAACCGTGCTCCCGGCAAAGAACCGGGTACCGTGCAAGAAAGTATGCTCATACGGGCGCAGCGGGTTGGCGAGCCTCCACAGCATCCGCTCCGCCGCTCTCGCCCCCGCTTCCTTGATGAGCAGAATCGGGCCGGACAAGAGGGGAAACGACGCCACTTCGGGGTAACGCAAGCTAACCAGCGAGCAATCGTGCGGTATGTTCTTGTGTGCGGCGATGCACGCCTTGTTCACATCGTCCAGCAGGTGCATGACCGCGCACAAAATCGCCGTTGGCCGATACGTCTGCAAACTTTGAATAATTTTCTCCGTCGTCTGCCGCCTGTCCGACAGGTTGCCGATCACCTGTCTCTGCGGGTCCGCCTCCAACCCCGCCTCGCGCATCGCATCCTGGAAAGCTTGCCACCGCAGGTGAAACCCCCGGTTACCCACCGTATCTCCCACATACAGAATTCGCCTGTGTCCAAGATTGACGAGATGCCTGACCGACAGATGAACTGCGGTCCCGACATCCCAGATGACGCTGTCCACATCGACGAGCGATGGGGGAAAGTTGATCAGCACACGGGGAAAATGAAACTCCAGCAAGCACGCTTCCAGCCCTGGGTCGATCAGCGGCGGAATAAATACGCCATCATAGTAGAGGAGACCGCACTGCTCAACCCATTGCCGGAATTCGGACGGATGGGCGATGCGCCTGGGAGCGACTTGTTCAACCGTATGCCCGAACTCGCCCAGCTTCTCCCGGATGCCCAACAGAATCAGATGCTTCTGGATCGTGAGCACTCGCTCATGGCCGACGAAGGCGAACCGCCTGGATTTCAGCGCGTACAGCGGAATCAATTCCATGCCGAAGAGACGCTCTTGATCCTTGCTGCGGTAGCCGCGTTTCTCCGCGGTTTCCATAACAGCCATACGAGTCGCCTCCGACATGCCGGGCATTCCCTTGAGCGCCTTCGAAACCGTATTCAAGGACAGCCCCAGCTCAAGCGCAATATCTTTCTGCGTCACCGGTTTTTTATAGGCCATGGCGAGATCCCCCTGTGCTGCGGAACATTTTTACAACTAAAATCAAACTATAAAAACCCTTACACCCCAATTATACTGGAGCCATTCAAGTTCAACAACGAAAAATCCATTGTTACGGAGGGTGTATAAGCAATGTCGAGAAAATGGGGAGTGGCATTGTTGGCAGGTGTCGTCAGCTTGGCGCTGGCCGCCTGCGGCGGGTCGGCAACCGGAGGAACCAAGCAAGGCGAGAGAGCGCAAACCGCTCCGGCGAAGGAGGAGGCGCATCAGCCGGTAACGATCCGGATGTTCCAATATTCCGGCAATATTACCGATGACGAATTCCAGCGATTGATGGTGGAACCGGTCAAGCAAAAGTATCCGTATATTACGATGGAGATTGTCCGAGCGACCAAGGATGTGACGGTGGAAAGTTCACTGGCTTCCGGAGACTTTCCCGATCTGATCTTTCCTGGCTCGAACATTCGGGATTTGATCGAGTATAAAGCGGTAGAAGATTTAAGCGGATTGGCGAAACAGCAAAATTTCGATCTGGGAAGGTTCAACCCGGAAGATTTGGAAGGGATTAAAAACCAGACAAGCAACGGGGTTTTGTATGCCTTGCCTTTCTCCGTGAACTTTTCCGCCATGTATTACAACAAAGATATTTTTGACAAGTTTGCCGTGCCGTACCCGAAGGGCAATCTGACCTGGGATCAGGCGATCGAGCTTGGTAAGCAGGTGGCGCGGACGGACTCCGGAGTGACGTATCAGCCGTTAAATCCCGGATCGTTCGGCTTTTTCTATGCTCCCATACAGCTTCCGAAAGTCGATTCGAAGACAAATAAAGCGAATTTCGATAAAGAAGGCTTCGCCACGGCACTCAAGTTGTTCAAAACGATTGCCGACTTGCCAGGCAATAAAACTCCCGGTGGGTTCGACGATTTTCTGAAAGAGCGCAATGTCGCGATGGCTGTCGCCAGGGGTGCGATTATCGGGCAACTGGACGATTTGGAAACCAAGGGCGATCCGTTGAACTGGGACTTCACGTCCGTGCCGTTCATGAAGGAATACTCCGGAATCGGTCAGGCCAACAGTCCGTTCTTGATGGCCGTGTATTCTCAAGGCAAGCATAAGGACGACGCGTTCCGTGCAATCACGGCGATTATGTCCGACGAGAATCAGTTGAACGTCACGAAATCGGGCCGTCTGTCGGCTTTGAAGGATAAGAAGTTCCGGGAAAATTTCGGGGCCGATCTGAAGTCGCTGAAGGGGAAAAATACGGCCGGGGCATTCAATTATAAACCGGCGATTTCACCGGAAGCTTCCGTTTACGAGAATGCCGCGAATAAAGCGCTGAACGATGCGGTGAGCAAAGTGCTGTCCGGCGCGCTGGACGTCAACACAGCGCTTAGGACGGCGCAGGAGCAAGCGAACCAAGCGGTCGCGGCGGAAATGGCGGCGAAGAAATGAGCGATTTGATTGGAATGAGTGAGGACCGGTTGGATGAGTACGACGTCGTTGTTGTCGGGGGCGGCATGGCCGGTTGCTTCGCCGCCTTGCATGCCGCCCGTCAGGGCGCCGAGGTGCTGGTGGTCGAACCTCGGACCTTCCTTGGCCGGGAAGTGACCGCCACGCTGCGGCCGTGGATCGGGCGGACGGGAATGGAAGACGCAAGCGTTGGCGAGGAATGGAGAGAAATACTGGGAGTGCCGTCTGCGGCGAACGTGAATGAGGCCGGTGAAATTCCTTTGAGCCTGGCCCGAGTCAAGAAGGGATGGTTGAACGCCCTGCGCGATGCGGGGGTACAAGTGTTGTTCCGCTCGGAGACAGCCGGGGTGCTGACAGCGGGAAACCGCGTCGGCGGGGTGGTCGTCGGCAACAAGAGCGGACTGCAGGCGATCCGGGCTCGTGCAGTCATTGACGCCACCGAGAACGGCACTGTGCTGCGCAACGTGCAAGCTTGCCGGGCGGTGAGGTCTGGCACCTATCGCAGGACGATCGAGTGGATCCGCGCCGAGTTGGCGGACTTGCAGACGATCGAGATGCCGGCGGAAATTTTCCTGGACGGCGATCGGTTGGAGGTTCATCGGGGGAGCTTGGGTGACGGGCATTTGTTGGTAGAGTTTAGCTTTGACGCGGCGGATGCTGACCCGGAAATCGCTGCGAGAAAGCTGACGATTCACATTTGCGAGTATTTGAAAACAACCCACCCAGGCTTT
>JAJFMO010000438.1 GCA_020697475.1 Paenibacillaceae bacterium
TCAAGACCGTCGGCAAGCGAATTATGAAAATCGAGCCGATCAACGGATTCGCCACAGACTTGACTTCGTCGATCGTCATCCAGACGTCGACGGCGATGGGCATGCCTTTGTCCACCACCCATGTCATCTCCTCGGCTGTGATTGGCACCGGAAGCGTCATCCGCTTCAAAGCCGTCAAGTGGGGCATGGTCTTGACGATGGTCTTGACTTGGGTCATCACCATCCCGATCAGCATCGTTGCAGCTTACTTGATCTATAAATTGCTCGCCCTGATCCCGCTATTCCAAGTAGTAGGCTAAACTTAACAGTTCGGTCGTAAAATCGGCATAATGCACACGCACCGTCTCCGGCACTTTCAGGATGATCGGAGCAAAATTCAGAATCGCTTCCACGCCGGCTGCAACGAATTGATCGGCGACTTGCTGCGCTTCGGCAGAGGGCACGGCAATAATCCCGATGCGCACTTCCTTGAGGCCGATCGTTGTAGATAACTCCTCCATCGGCTGCACGATCAACGTACTGATCGTTTCCCCCGTCTTGGCGGGAGATGCGTCGAATACGGCGACGATTTTCATCCGGTCGCTCTGATATGCTGTGTAGTTGCACAACGCGCGCCCGAGATTTCCTGCTCCGATCAAGGCGACGTTGACCGTACGGTCTAGCTTGAGGATCTGGCGGATTTTATCGATTAAATAATCGACTTCGTAGCCGATCCCTTTCCTCCCGAAATCGCCGAAATAAGCTAAATCTTTGCGGATTTGCGCAGGATTCAAGTTCAACCGTGTCCCCAAGTCCTGGGAGGAGACGGTATGGATTTCCCGCGATTGCAATTGCAACAAGTAACGCAAATAAATCGGCAACCGGCGGACGACGGCTTCGGAAATTTTTTCGGGCGACTTCACGTTACGCCTCCTCCTTCATCCATTCCTTGATGCGCGGTACAAGCTGTCCGGTCGGCATATGTTCGATTTTCGGACCGGGCAGAGAGTACAGAAAATACTTGCCGTAGGTCGTATCAATCACCCGGGTGTCATAGACGATAACGACCCCTTTGTCGCGGGTGCTGCGCACGAGCCGGCCGAACCCTTGCTTGAAACGGATGACTGCTTGCGGAACGGACAGCTTCATGAACGGATTTTGCTTCTGCTTCGTCAATTCTTCGATCTTGGCCTCCACAAGCGGATGGGTCGGTGGCTGGAATGGCAAGCGCACGATCGCGAGACAACTCAGCGCGTCGCCTGGTATATCCACTCCTTCCCAAAAACTGCTTGTACCGAGCAGGACGGAGGCGTTATTTTGCTGAAACATCATCGTCAGCTTGCTGCGGTTATTGCTGTCGATCCCTTGCCCGAGCACATGAATGCCTGCTCCGCCCAACCTCTCCTTCAGCTCCGGATGCACTTGCTTGAGCATGCGATAAGACGTAAACAGCGCCAGCATTCGCCCGTTCATCGCCAGCGCGACTTCGCTTAAGCTGTCAGCCAGCATCTGTGTAAACCGCTGCTCGCCCGCCGCCCCCTTGATGCTGGGGAAATCGCGCGGTATCATCACCAGAGCTTGTTGGCGGTAGTTAAACGGAGATGGCAGCAACACCGATTTGACTTTGTCGGCGTCCTTGTCGAGGTCGAGCCCCATCTGCTCCCCCGTATACGTGAACGATTTATCCACGGACAGCGTGGCGGACGTCATGACGATGCTGTCTTTTTGCGAAAAAAAGTATTGGTTCAACAACGGGCCGACGTCTTTCGGAACCGCCACAAGCTGCAGCGATTTGCTCTTCATGTAGCCGCCGGCTTCCACCCAATACACATAGTTTTCGTCTTTCCTCTGCATAAAAAACCGTAAAACATCGCGATAATCAGCCAAATTTTTCAACGCCCCGGAAAGATCGGTCACTGTGCTCTGCAATCCGAGCTCGTCTTGCTTCTCTTTTAGTGCCGCGACGAGGTCGGTCAAAGGTTTGACCACATCGCCTAAGCCTAAGTAAAGATTATCCTCCATCACCACAAGCTTGTCCCAATTGGGGGGAAGCGCATCGGACTTCACCCGCACGACCAGTTGGCCGTTGTCGCTTGGATTCGGATCAATCTTAACCATCATCGAATACATAAGCTCACAAAACTCGTCCCAGGCGAGTTTGATTTCTACCAGCTTGGCCATAAGCGTATCGAGCGTTTGCATCCACCCGCTTGCCTCAGGTTCCTCCGCCTCAACGTGCTGAAGCCTCATCTTCAACAAAGGCAGCAGGCCGCTGCGGCTGTCCTTGTACAACCAGATAAGCGTGCCGACAAAGCCGGTATAGAACAGCTCTTGACCGAGATGCCGGGAAGCGACTTCTTCAAAATGGTGCGCCTCGTCGATCACCAGGTGGTTATAGGCAGGCAGCAGTCGGTTTTCGGCCTTCATATCTACAAACAGCATGGAATGGTTTGTGATAATGACGTCGGCAGCGTTCGCTTCATTGCGAGCTCGATGATAGAAGCATTTCTTGAACCACGGGCAAGCGCGGTTCAAACACGAATCCGTATCGCTCTCCACAGTGCGCCAAAACTCATGCCCCCGCGAGCCATGATGGAGCTCCTCGTCGTCGCCCCGGGTCGTGATTCCAAGCCAGACAAGCATTTGCGCTGCGGTGACCAAGTCTTCACGCGCGTTGATGAAGTCTCGCATATTCACCTTATTTTCAAACTTGCGCAGGCACAAATAATGGCTTCTTCCTTTGAGTACTGCCGCCTTAAACGGGATCGGGAAAATGTCGTTCAGCAAAGGGACGTCCCGCTTGCGCAATTGCTCCTGAAGATTGATCGTATGAGTGCTGACGATGATTTTGCGGTCTTCGCGGATGCCGTAATATAGCGACGGAATCAAGTAGCCGAGCGATTTGCCCGTCCCGGTACCAGCCTCGATCATCAGGTGCGTCTCCTCTTCAAGCGACGCCTCAACCGCTTCGACCATTCGCTCCTGGGCCGGCCGCGCTTCGTATCCGTCGAACCGTTCGCGCAAAGCCAGTTTGACGTCTTCGTAAAAATCTGGGAAAGGCCGCTGCAGTTTGCTCATATCCTCGCGAGAACGGCAATCCGGATCGTCGCCCCAGTCTTCCACATTGATGGCAAATTGCCTGTAATAGTGATGGGAATCCGGATCGAGGGCGGTGTGCAGCTCCCGTTCACGGCGCAGCTCTTGGAAAAACCAACTCAGATCGTTGTCCGCCGGAGCGAACAGTTCTGCGATGCGCTGAATCGTCAGCAGTGGCAATTCGCCCAGACGTGCGAGCGACCGTTGCAGCAGAAGAGCGGTCACTTCTGCGTCCGAGTCGGCCTGATGCGGCCGTTCATGAGGGATATCCAGCGCATAGGCGGCCATCGAAAGCTGCAGGCTGGACAGGTCGGGGAACGCGATACGCAGCAAATCCATCGTATCGAGCATGCGGCCCTCAAACGGAGGAAGCCAAGCAAGTTTCAGCGCATGTTGAAGAAAACCGACATCGAAGCCGACGTTATGCGCCACCAGCACGCACCCTTCAAGCATCGGCATACATTCGGCCAGCGCTTCGGCAGCTTTCGGCGCATCCGCCACCTGTTCGTCGGTAATTCCCGTTAAACCGCTTATATAAGGAGGGATGCTGATCCCCGGATGAACCAGGGATGTGTACCTCTCCAGTATTTGTGTTTCATCGACAATAACCAAGCCGATTTGAATGATTCGGTCATGGCTTTGATTGCCGGTCGTTTCCAGGTCCAGCACAGCGTATTTCATGGGGGATTGAAGGCCATTCCTTTCCGATCGCGAGCTTCTTAACTATTTTAGCATACCAGATCGTGCAGTTTTAGCCTAGGGAAAAAACACTAAACGAGTAGCGACCTCTGGAACTGCGTTTTGGAATAGAACATTCGGCGAGTGGCCCTGATTTCGTAGGGAAGTTACATTGGGAAGTTACAACGGTTGCGAATGATTGTTGACAGGATTTCAGCGAGGGGGAGTCAGGGCAATT
>JAJFMO010000439.1 GCA_020697475.1 Paenibacillaceae bacterium
TCAACTCCACCGCCGCTATGCCTTTCTGCTCGATGCGAATCTGCTTGCCGCGCAAGGCGATGTAGCCGACCTGTTTCAGCCGCTCAATCGTCGCCGCCCGTGTGGCCGGCGTACCGAGCCCAGCGTCCTTCATCGCCTCGCGAAGCTGCTCGTCCTCGATCTGCTTGCCCGCGCTCTCCATCGCCCGCAGAAGCGTGCCTTCGGTATAATGCTTCGGGGGCTGCGTCTGTTTTTCCACCGCCTCAGCCTTCTCGCATACGACACCGGCGCCTGCATCCAGCGTGAAGCCGCTCCCGTCAAACTCCAACTCAACGTCTTCCGTATCCGCCTCAGAGCCGGCGCCGGCACCGGCGCCGGATTCCGCTCCATCTCGTCCAGCCTCATCCGCCGCTTTCTTGCCCCGTTTCGGTTTGGCCGCCGGCGCTTCCAAATCGGCGTAGACGACTTTCCAGCCTAGCTGCATTCGCTCCTTGATCGTCGTCTTGAACGTTTCCTCCTCGACAACTGTGAGCACCGTATGCACCTTATATTCTGCAGGCCGATAATAGTGCGCCAGGAACCGGCGCACGATCAAGTCGTAGATCTTCGACTCCTCCGGACTCATCGCGCCCGGCTTCTTCGCCGTCGGCAAAATCGCATGGTGATCCTCCACCTTGGCCGGATTGCACACGAATTTGTTGCCGACGTGCACGCGACCCGAATCCGCCCCTGCGGCAAGCGAGGCGTACGTTGTCCCTTTCAGCATCTCCAGCGATTTGCGCATCTCGGGGACATTTTGCTCATTAACATAATTGGAATTCGTCCGCGGATAGCTGATCGTCTTGTGCTTCTCATAGAGTGCCTGAGCCAGATCGAGCGTCTTCTTCGCGGAAAAGCCGTATCGCGCGTTCGCCTCTCTCTGCAGCAATGTCAGATCGTACAGTTTGCCCGGATGCTCTAGCGTATCCTTGACTTCGTACTGGGCGATCCTCCCCGGCTTGCCTTGCACCTTGGCCGCCAACTGCTCAGCCTTCTCCTTCGCTTCCAGCCGCTCCCCTTGCCAGCGCCCCTTATACCGCATCGTCCCTTGCACAAACCAACCGTCGATCTCGTAGTAGTTCGCCGAGGTGAACGCCTCAATCTGCTTATGCCGGTCGTAAATAAGGGCCAGCAGCGGAGTCTGCACCCGGCCGACGGACAAGAGCTCGCGATGCTTGATCGTAAACGCCCGCGACCCATTCATCCCGATCAGCCAATCGGCTTCGCTGCGCGAACGCGCCGCCTTCGTCAAATTGTCGTACTCCGCCCCATCCTTCAACTGTGCGAACCCGCGGCGGATCGTCTCCATCGTCAGATCGGAAATCCACAGCCGCTTGACCGGCTGCTTCAGCTTCAAATACTGCTGGATATACGAAAAGATCAGCTGCCCTTCGCGCCCGGCATCGCACGCATTAACCAAATGGTCGCAACGCTTGGCCAGTTCCGCGATTACCTTCAGCTGATCTTTGGTGCGGGATTGGGGAATGAGACGGAATGATTCCGGGAGAATGGGCAGGTCGCCGTAATTCCACCTTTTATACTTCTCATCATACTTGTCCGGCTCAGCGAGTCCGATCAGGTGGCCGATCGCCCAAGTGATGATGTATGACTCCCCTTCGAGGTGCGTCCGCTTGTTTTGCGCCTTCGGCTCGATCGCCGCCGCGATGCTTCGTCCCATATCCGGTTTTTCTGCAATCACCAACGTTTTCAATCCCAACCCACTTCTCCTGATTCAAAAATAAATCCCCAACTCTGATTCCAATTTATCATGTCATCGTCACGAGCGGATGCCCGGCTAAAAATCCGCCGTCGACTGGCAAACAAGCGCCGGTTATGAACGAAGCCGCGGGCGAAGCCAGGAAACACACCGCTTCGGCGATTTCCGACTTCAAACCAAACCGTTCCATCGGCGTCTTGCCGAGTACTTGGCTGCGGAAGCTCGGATTGCGGAAGTTGGCGGAATTCAAGTCGGTCTCGATATAGCCCGGACTGACCGCGTTGACGCGAACTCCGTGCTTCGCCCACTCCACGGCAAGCAGCTTCGTATATTGCAGCAAGCCGCCTTTGGATGCTGCGTAGGCGCTCTGATTCGGCGTCGTGACATGGGACATCATCGACGTTATCGTGACGATCGCCCCGCCGCCGTCCGCGATCATTCGCTTGCCGGCCTCCTGGCAAGAGAGGAAGGCGCCGCGTAGATTGATGCCGATCACTTCGTCCCAAGCATCGGCCGTATATTGCTCCGCCGGCATGCGCCGATTCGTCCCGGCGCAATAGACGAAAATATCGATCCGCCCGTAAGCGTCGTGCGCCCCTGCGATAAAATCCCGAACGCTGTCTTGCTCAGCCACATCGAGTCGCAACCCGACCGCCTGTCCCCCGCGTTCGCGAATACCCTTGGCAGCCGCCTCAACCTGCTCGGTCGTGCGGCTGCCGATGACGACGCGGCTGCCGTACTCCGCGAATTGCTCGGCAATTGCGAGCCCGATCCCTCGGCCACCCCCGGCGATCACGGCGACTTTATCGTTCAACCCTCTCATTCCTAGTCCTCCCCGAAAGCGTCCTTGCTCTTATTCTTCATACAATTCGACTGGCTTCATATCCTGGCGCAACGAATCGTACACGGCCTGTGTAAACGCCATATATTGCACCCCTGCCGCGAATGAAGGCGAACCTTTACGCCCTTCCGTCACCGCCTGCAGGAAATCTTGTTCCACTGTCCAGCGCCCCTGCAGTTCCTCCGGTACGTCCACTACGCGTTCCCCATCGGCATCGGAGATCCTCACCTGCGACTTATAAGCGAAACATTGCAGAGTCGCATCGCTGCCGTAAATCGTTACGCTGTTGCCGCCTCCGGTTACCGCGCCGGAGAACAACGCAGAGAGCGTCGGCCCGTTCAAAAATTGACCCGTTACACTAACCGCATCCGGCAAATCGACTGCTGTCTTCCCGTCGCGATCCGGCGGTCGCGAATCCACCCAAGTGCGGCCGACCGCGCTTAATTGCCGAACCGGTCCGAACCAGCCGCCCAGAATTTCCCCCATAATGCCGACGTCGAGCAGGTTGATCCCTTGAATATCCCCCCGCTGGCGCCAATGGAGCGGACGCTCGGGGTCGACCAGATTGCCTCCCGCATGTTGCAGCACCACATGGCGTACATCGCCGAGCTTGCCGCTGTCGATAAAATCAAGCACGAACGGCTGCACCGGAAAGTAATGCGGGGCCGGACAAAGCATCGTCGTTTTCTCCGACGCGCGATCCGCATCCAACATGGCAATCGCGTCCTGCAAATTAGCCGCCATTCTCGCCTGGCAGAACACATGCTTGTCCTTCTCCAGCGCATAACAAGCGATCTCCCGATGCATGTAAGGAGGTGTTCCGATGAATACAATGTCCACATCGGGATCGTCCACCACTTGCAGCCAATGCGCATACACTTTGGCAAAACCATATTTGGCGGCCGCCCGTTCACCGCTCTCCTGACTGCGGTTGGCCACGGCGACGAGCTCGACACCGGGAATTTGCCGCAGATTAGGAAGATGGCGGGATTCTGCAATCCCGCCGGCGCCGATCATGCCTATTCGATATGTGGAAAGCGCCACGACTCTTCCCTCCTCTTAATGCGTTCCGCCGACATCCAAGGTGCGGCCTGCATTCGCATCTTTGGTCGACTTCGACTCGGCGATCCGCTCTTGCAGCTTCGCATAGAACAACTCTTCGTCGATCGGCAGGTTGACCCAGTTGTCCGTCCACGTCGACAGGTGCATCGCATTCGACAGTGTTAACCCCTTGATTCCTTCCTCCCCGGGAGCAAGCAATTTCGTGCCTTTATTGATCGCATCGGCCCAGTTTTGAGTGATTCGCATATGGCCGTCGCTGCGGTCTCCGGAGACCGGAATATCGATCTTCCAGCATTCCGGCTGGCCGAAGCCGCCTTTGTATTCGCGGTTGAATTGCGGTTCCGGCACT
>JAJFMO010000440.1 GCA_020697475.1 Paenibacillaceae bacterium
GGGACGTCGGGCCACTTCAGGCTGACACCATACGGATTCGCCGGGTCGATCGCAGGCAACACCGTCACTTGCAGCTGGTCGACGGGGCTCGATGCGGCGCCGTTACCGCTGTTTATGCCGTGTTTGGCGGAAGCCCGCAGCCTCTCGATCGCTTCCTTCTTGGCAAACTGAATCGCCGGAATGTCCCGGACGAAAAAGCCGCGCACGACCATCCCCCACGCCTCCAACCGGCGCAGATGCTCGAGAATCGTTTCCCAGGAATACGGGCAATCGCTGTCCACGGTAAATTTGCATACCACCGGGTTCCGCTCCAGAAGCAGACGAATCCATGCCGCTACGGAAGCTTCTTCTTGCAGCGGCTCACTCGCTCCGACCAGTGAGTTGAGGCTGTACCAGCGCCCGAACCCTGAATGAAGAGGTCGCTTGGAGACGGTTGGGCGCTTCTTCGCATCGCGCTGCCGAAGAGGCGCGAACTGGTCGTTGGAGACGCGCCCTTCCCACACCAGCTCGAACAACCGTTCCAACGTCTCCGAAGGCGTTAACCCCATCTCCCGCGCAATCGCCGTCAAGAACGCCGCACCAAGCCGCTGCAGTACGCTCAACAGCTCCGGATGCTTTGTTTCTCCTTGTCCCGCCGCCGTGATTCGAGGCGCATAAAGCTCTTTATTTTCCGCTGAAAAAAAAGCGATCCGCCCTTCCTTCCCGTCCGGGCTCTTGTCCCCCAGCCAAATCACTTCGCCCGAGGCGCATAACTCGTCCAACAGTTCTTTGCGATACCCGGCTACCCGCGACGGAAAAGCGATCGTTTCCCACTGCGCCACCGGCAAGTATACGCCTTGCAGACAAGCGATGGCCTGCTTCAACCCCTCGACCCCTGTCCAGCGAGGTTCCGAGAATAAGCCATGCCGCTCAAGCACGTCCAGGAGATAATATTCCGCATCGACTGCTTCGCTCCCCTGCTGAAACTCTCGGACGGAGGAGCGGATCATGCGGGTAAGCATCGCGCTGCCGGTCCACGACTTCTCTCCATGCCGCTCGGCGAACGGCGCCTCTTCGATCAGCGCTTCCTCCCGGAATTGCCGAACGAGTTCCGATGCCCGGTCTGAGCTTAATCCGTATCGTTCCGCCAGCTCCCGCTCGGTAAACGACAGCCTGCCTTCCACATAGCGCGTCAATACGAACCGGCACGCAAAGGCCTCGTCGGGGAAGCGGCTGTAAATGTCGTCTTCATCGCCGCTAATCCACCGTTGCTGCCCGGCCAGCTTAACGGACACAACCCGCCTCTGCCGCTTCAACTCGTCCACCCATGACTCCCAAGAAGCGCCGTTGGCCAACCTGGCGAGCTCCTGCGGCGACATGTCTCCTCGCTGCTTCAGCAATCGCACCAGCTCGTCCGGTTCGCCAATGCTCGCAGTCAACCGAGCCTGTTCCGCTTGAACGGCCTCAGGGGAGATCGCCTGAGCCACCGCCGCCGAGCCGAACATCTCGACCGCCATCTCTTTATTCAAGCTGAGTAGCTGCATCTGGATGTCGCGCCCGACCGACTCCCCTTCATACAGCTTGTTGTCGATCAGATCACTCATCAGCATCCGCGCGAACGGAGACGGCTGATCGGCCGCTTGGGTCGTCACGCGAATGTCGCCGCTCTGGATCGACTGCAACAAGTGGCGGAGGCGGTCCGCGTCCAGCTGCTCATGCAAACAATCGTGAATCGCCTCGCGAATGAGCGGAAAATGCTCCGCATAAGGCAATGAAGCCTTCAGCAACTGTTCGCTGCGCAGCCGTTGCAGCGCCGCCGGCACGCGCTCATAGGAACGCCGCAGAAGAAGCGACATCTCCGCCATGCGGCGAAACGTGAGGCCAAACTGCGGCGACGACGGGATCACCTCCAGCAATGAGGCTTCCAGCGATTCCGCCGTCACCTCGCGAATCCATTGCAAGCAAGCCGGATCCCACTGCTGAAAAATAAACTCGATCCCGTTATCCTTGGCATAGGCGTAAAATGGGTGATCCGTCCTCTGCACAAATAGATGCTGCAATGCAAGCATCCACGTTCGATTGACGCGTTTGCCGAACAGGCTGTGGATGAGCAGATGCGTATGGTTGATCTCGTCGGCAAAATACTCGATCAACAAATGGCGGTGCGTCGGCAGAGTGCTCGACTCCCGCTGCTGCTTGACGAGCCGAATCAGTTCTTCTGTACTGTCCGCGTCGGCGAAATAACGCTCGGCGAGCCAAGTCTTCTGCTCCTCCGTTGACGTCATGACAATTCGTTCCGCCAACTGTTCGAAGAAACGGCCGACCGTCTCCCCAATCTCGAAGGAACGCCCGATCGACTCCCCTTTCCAGAAAGGAATTTCGCTCCACTGCTGCCTCGTCTCCGTAACGTAAACGTGATGATTGGTGATCGACTGAATTCTCCACGAGGAGACGCCCAGCTGGAAGACGTCGCCCACCCGACTTTCGTATACGTATTCCTCGTCCAGGTCGCCGAGCTGAATCCGGGAATCCGCATGCAGCACCGGGTAATTGCTCCCTTGCTGGATCGTCCCCGTCCCGAGCAGCGCCGCCATCATCGTGTTTTTGCGGCTTGTCAATATGCCGGTTCCCTGATCCCAATCGATAAGAGGCCGAACGAACGGGAACAAGCCGCTCAGCACCTTCAACATCCCTTCCAGCTTGTCCTGCGGGAGCTCATGGCAGCTGTCGCTGCGGACAATGACCCGATACAGCCGCTCTACCGTCCAATCGTCGCCGGCCGCCATCGCCACCGCTTGCTGTGATACAACATCCAACGTATTGCGGGGAATCCGGATTTCCTCGATTTCGCGGTCGGCGATTTGCCTGCCCAGCACGATCGCTTCGGGCAAATCGGTACGATTTTTGACCAAAATCAGCCCTCGGCTGATCCCGTCCACTTGATGCCCCGCCCGCCCGAACCGCTGGATGCCTGTGGCCGCTTGCTTGGGGGAATCGACCTGGATGACGAGGTCGATATGCCCGACGTCGATACCTAGCTCCAGGGAGGACGTCGCGACCAGACACTTCAGCTCTCCCGTCTTGAGCAGACGCTCCACTTCCAGCCGCTGCTCTTTCGCCACGCTGCCATGGTGGGATCGGGCGATTTCGCTACCGGCATGTTCGTTGATCCGAAGCGCAAGCCTTTCGCACAGCCGACGGTTGTTGGCGAATACAAGCGACGTGGTATGCTCGCTCATCCGCTTGATGATGCAATCGACCAACGGAGTCCAGAAATCCTCCTTCGCTTGAGAGATCGTCTGGCGGCGCGGCATCACGACCTGCAGGTGAAACTGCTTGTCGCCGTGATGCTCGACCACGTTCACCGGCCTCGGGTCCGTATCATCCCACCCGCCAAGAAACCGGGCGACCCGCGAGAGCGGCTTCTGGGTCGCGGACACACCGATGCGCTGAGGCGAACGGCCGCTCCACTCCACCAGGCGCTCCAGCGTAATTGACAAATGCGTTCCTCTGCGGCTTGCAGCCAGATCGTGGATTTCATCCACGACGACTTGCTCCACGCCTCGCAACATTTCCCGCGACCGGCGCGCCGTCAGCAGGATATAGAGCGATTCCGGCGTCGTGATCAGCAAATCCGGCGGCTTGCGCAGCATCGATGCCCGGCTGGAAGCGCTCGTGTCCCCGGTGCGGACAGCTACGCGAATACCCGGCCAGTCCATCCCCTGCTCCGCGGCGGTTCGCTCCATCTCCTCCACGTACTGGATGATGTGGTGGTGGATATCGTTGTTTAACGCTTTCAACGGCGCGACATAGACGACCCTAACCCCTTGGGCGCCCGCGATCGCCCCCGTTCCCGTTCCCGTTCCCGCTTCCGATTCCTTGGCCCGCGCCAACCGATCGATACAGGGCAACAACGCCGCCAACGTCTTTCCCGATCCCGTCGGCGAAGCGATCAGCGTATGATCGCCGCGTAGAATACTCGCCCAAGCTTGCTCCTGAATCGGTGTCCTGAATCGGCGTGCATCGGCCGTATTTTTGCGCGAACCACGCACCGATCGCCGGATGAAAATCCCTAAGAACCTCTATCGTCATTCACCCCACTCCATACCCTTATGTACTCTATCGCTAAGGTACCCGTGTGATCGTTTTGATAATAACCGAAGTTTTGCCCAAATAGTTCGTCGCCTTGAAGTTGATGACGTTCGGCCCTTCCTTCAGGTTGATCGTCGCCGAACCGCTGCGGACGTTGATGAATTGGCCATTGATATACACGCCGGGAGCGTAATCGTAGTAATCCACAGCCCAGGCGGACACGGTGATTGTCCTTAGGCTCGTCTTCTCCGGCAGGTTATCTACATGCAGACTCGGCGGCAAAATCATGCACTCGATCGTCTTCGTTACCGTGCTGCTCTTGCCTAGCGAATTCACCGCCGTAATCTCGAAAATGTTCGTTCCTTCGTTCAATTCAAGCTCGCCGGTATACGAGCCGCTGCCGACCAGCTTCTGGTTAATGTAGATTTGGGACTTCTTATCGTACCAGTCCTGCACGTCGATCGTGA
>JAJFMO010000017.1 GCA_020697475.1 Paenibacillaceae bacterium
AGCGAAAGGCCAAAGGTTGGAGCGAACGACCGAGACACGACTAAGGCACGTGACAATGCACGACCTAGGCCAGGTGTCCGTCGCCAAACCCTACGCCCCTGACGCCGATAAAAACTTGACCAGTTCCTCCGGCCGCATCGCCTTCAGCTGCTTCTCGTACAGGTCGTAGTAAAGCCCCTTCGTCCGCAGCAGCGTCTCGTGCGTGCCGTGCTCGACGATCCGTCCATCGTCCATGACGAGAATCTGGTCGGCGCGGACGACGGTGGCCAGCCGGTGAGCGATGATGAACGTCGTGCGGTTTTTCATCAGCACTTCCAGCGCTTCGGTGACGAGCGACTCCGACTCGGCGTCAAGCGCGGATGTCGCTTCGTCGAGAATCAGGATACGCGGGTCTTTCAGCAGCGCCCGGGCGATCGCAAGCCGCTGCTTCTGCCCGCCGGACAGCCGTACGCCGCGTTCGCCGAGCACCGTCTCGTACTTGTCGTCCCAGCTCATGACAAAATCGTGGGCGTTGGCTGCCTTGGCTGCCGCCACCACCTGATCCATCGTCGCTTCCTCGCGGCCGTAACGAATGTTTTCGTATACCGTCCCCGAGAACAGAATGTTGTCTTGCAGCACCAAAGCAATATTTTTCCGCACATCGTTAATGTCGTATTCCTTCAAGTTGACGCCGTCGAGCAGCACTTCACCGGAATCCGGATCATAGAAGCGCGGGATGAAGTTGATCAGCGTCGACTTGCCGGCTCCACTCGGGCCGACAAGCGCGATCACTTCGCCGGGACGTGCATGGAAGCTGATATCGTACAGCGCCGTCCGCTTCTCCTCGATCGTCGGCAGCGGGTCGGAGTAAGACTTCGGCGGAATAATATAGAAAGGCTTCGCCGGCTTGAACTTCTCGACAACATCGGGGTCGCCGTTCGGGTTCGTCGTCGAGGTAATCGGGCGCTCGGTCACGTAGGTGAACGACACCTTCTTGAATTGGATATCCCCCTTGCACTGCGCCAAGGGCAGCGGGTTCTCCTTGTTGACGATCTCCGGATTCACATCGAATACCTCAAAGATCCGTTCGATATTCGTCATGGAGTTCTGAATCGTCACATTCACGTCGGAGAAGCGCTGGATCGGTCCGTACATTTGCGAAAGGTAAGCCTGGAAGGCGATGAGCTCTCCGATCGTCATTTTGCCGCTCAGAACGATCGAGCCCCCGACGAACCAGATGATCAATCCGCCAATCGAGCTGAACGTCTGGCTGAGGCGACCAAGCGTATTCGACAACGTCTGCGCGGACATCGTGTATTGATAGTGGTGGTCGGCCTGCTTGTTGAAGCGTTGCAGCTCGGTTTGCTCGCGATTGAACGATTGCACCACGCGCATGGCGGCGATACGTTCGACGAGCAGCCCGGACATCCGCTCCATCTGACGGTGCGACGATCTCCAGGCATAGCGAATGCGCACATTCATATTCGTAAATGTCAAATAGTACAACGGCAATAGCCACAACGACAAGACAGCCAGCTTCGCATTAAGGTGAAACAGGAACCCAGCGGCGAAGACGATCAGGAACATGTCGATGATCATGTTGAGTACGTTGCTGCCGACAATGTTTTGCGCGCCGTTGACGTCGTTCAGGATGCGGGACACAATGCTGCCGACCTGACGTGTATCGTAAAACCGCTGCGACAGGCTTTGCATATGCTGATACAATTGGCGCCGGATGTCGACCATCATTTGCTGACCCATTTTAACCGTAATCCAGTTGCGAATGAAATTGACGATAATGGCGAAAATGTTCAGAACAGCCAACAGCAGTACGACTTTCTCCAAAGTCCAGTACCCGGCAATCCCCCGCAATACTTCGTCGATCATGATCTTGGTCATCATCGGCACAACCAACGGAACGACAAACTGCATAATCCCTAGGGACAAGATGAGCAAAATCATGAATCGGTAAGGACGTACGAACTGCATGTACCGATGGATGAGCTTCCTTCGGTCGGATGTTCCGGTTCTACTGCCCAAGATGGTTTCCCTCCGTTTTGTAACCTCGTTTTCATTTCTATTTACATTTATGTAGGATAATCCCGAACCTCCAATAAGTCAAAGACATGAGTTGCGTCAAAAACCCCATAATCTTAAAACCCACGCTGTTCCCGCCGATTCCGCCGGGGAAATAAACCTCATTCTTCGCTTTAATGCTTCATGTTCGTCTATTGGCGGTTTTACGTTATTTTTCCCCGGACAACTCTCCAAGGCTTGTACACCTGTTGCCGAATGACCCAAGCAGTCTGGCCGATCTCGGCATATGTTGGTATGAAACGAAGTTTTGAGAGGAGGTTGGATAGGATGTTTTCTGCGAACAGAGCCATTATGTTGGCTGGTTTTTGCCAGCAGGCGAATCGGCTGATCGATTCGGGGACAGTGACGATGCCGAAAGGCTATCGTTTTATACGGGCTCTGTCGACTTACTATGGGGGAAAAAATGAACCGTTCGGATTGATTGCCGAATCGAAGGATTCGATTGTGATCGCCTTTCGCGCGACGAAATTGATGCAATCGCCTTTTGATATATTTGCCGATTTGGATTTGGCGCAAATTCCTTATCCCTATGTAAGGGACGCCGGGATGACGCATCGCGGTTTTACCCGACTATATGGGCGGCTGCGGGGAAGGATCTTGGAAGCGCTGAAGAAGCGTTCCTCGCGCAAGCGGCTCCTGATCACCGGGCACAGCTTGGGCGGCGCGCTCGCGACTTTGTGCGCGATCGATATGGCGGCGAACAGCAAGTTTCACGCCTCGATCGTCTGTACGATCGGCTCCCCGCGGGTCGGGGACGAGGCGTTCTGCAACGCGTTTAACCGGAAAGTGAAGCAAAGCTGGCGAGTATACAATGGGAATGACCTGGTCACGAAAGTGCCGC
The DNA here is from genome assembly GCA_020697475.1 of Paenibacillaceae bacterium. Taxonomy (GTDB): domain Bacteria; phylum Bacillota; class Bacilli; order Paenibacillales; family NBRC-103111; genus JAJFMO01. Next base: position 2,918 of record JAJFMO010000017.1, read on the forward strand.
CGCAAACGTACGTGTCACCGATCACCGGGCGTGTGTGGCATTACCAGCATGTGCGCTCAGGGCATCGGTTGGATTTTCAAGATGGCAGTTTGCTGCGCAACCATGAATTGACGAACTATTTCGATGCCTTGTGCAGGCTGAATGCAGCCTATTGCCGGAAACTTTGCTTGGGCAATTCGGGGTTTTGCCCGGCATAGGCAGGGCACTCTTGAATGACCGGAGATGGTAGAAGTGGGCGGTGGTTTAACGGCCGTTCCGCCGTTAAATCACACAAACCCTGAGCTTACCCTCGACTTAACGGCCGTTCTGCCGCTAAACCACGCAAATCCCTTGCACACCTCCGACTTAACGGCCATTCCGCCGCTAAACCACGCAAACCCTGAGCTTACCCTCGACTTAACGGCCGTTCCGCCGCTAAACCACGCAAATCCCTTGCACACCCCCGACTTAACGGCCATTCCGACGTTAGCCTGCCGGGCTTTGCCTTTTTACCGGATAAAAGCGATAATCTTAATGAGTTGCAGAGAGCATCATTTGGGAGGGTCGACATTTGCAAGTACATACGAAATCTGAATTTACCGTTAGGTTTCTCTATCTTTACGTGTTTGTGACAGGTGCGTCAGTCATGGCGCTGGAATTGGCGGCATCGCGGTTCCTCGCCCCCTATTACGGAACATCGATGATCGTCTGGGCGAACATTATCGGTCTCATCTTACTATCGCTCTCGCTCGGCTACTGGTACGGAGGGCGGCTCGCCGACCGGCGTCCAGACGGGACGTTGCTCATGAAGCTGTCCGTATGGGCCGGGATCATTACTTGCTTGCTTCCTCTATGGGGAAAAATGATTTTTCCAGCGCTATCGGGAGGCATTCTCGGTACACCGCTGCTCGTCATCGTCTGCTCCTTCTTCGCCATCCTGATTGTGTTCGCGCCTCCGGTATTCTTGCTCGCCATGGTCAGCCCGTTCGCCATCCGGCTGGTGACGGCCGAGACGAAAGGCGAAGTCGGCAAAATCGCCGGCAATCTCTACGCCTTCTCGACAATGGGGAGCCTGATCGGAACATTCGGTACAGCGTTCATCACTATTCCGTTCCTCGGGGCGCGGGAAACGATTTTCCTCTGGTCGGCCGCCCTCATTGCAATCAGCGCTTGGGGGTTGCGCCAAACTCACTCCCGTTGGTGGGTGGCGGCAATTTTGTTGCCGATCGCGCTGTATTTGCTGACACGCGCTCCGGTCGCCTCAGCTGAGGGATCCTCGGTCGTCTGGGCCAAAGACACGCTATACCAGTACGTCCGTGTGATCAAATCGGACGATGGTACGACCGCTCTTGTTTATAACGAAGGAGGGGGCGTTCAATCCGTACACCGGCCCGGCGACGCTTTGTCCCCCGACGACTATTACGACGACTACTTGTTGCTCCCCTATTTCACGGACAATCCCCAGCACGTGCTTGTGCTCGGTTCAGCCGGCGGCACGATTCCGCGACTGATGGCGAAGTACGTAAAGCCGACGTTTCCCAAGTTGGACATTACCGGGGTAGAGATCGACCCGGACGTCATCGATCTGGATCAACGCTACTTCGGCCTGGAACCGGAGGATGCCACCATCGTCAACCAGGACGCCCGCGTCTTCGTCGGCAACACTCAGCAAAAGTACGATATCGTTATTGTCGATGCCTACTCGCAGCAAATTTACATTCCTTTTCACCTGGCAACATTGGAGTTCTTTCAGTCGGTTCGGCAGAAGTTGACCGACGACGGGCTGCTGGCTTTGAATGTCAACGCCGTCTCGCCCGACTCCAAACTGCTTGTGGCGATGGAGAAGACGGTCCAGCGCGCTTTCCCTTACAGCTATGTCGTCAAAGCGCGCGGCGAGTATAATTACATCTTGATCGGCTCCCAGAAGCCGTTGAAGACGGAGAAGCTGCAACAGATTGAGGCGGGAAGCCCGCTCGAGCCGATTCGCCGGGAGTGGCCAGCCGAGTTGACTCCGCTTACGGAAGGCCAAGTTAAGGGTGGCTTGCTGCTAACCGACAATCGCGCCCCGACCGAGATGCTGACCGATTCGATGATCTTCGGCGCTGCGAAGGAGCAACGTTAGAGTGGTATGCGGAACGTATTATCCATTTAGATACGATTGACGTAGCCCACCAAGATTGCCTCCCCACATTGAAATAAATGAAAAAGGCATGACCCACACTTCTCCGGGTCATGCCTTTGTTCACCTAACTACTTCCCCTCGCCGAATAATCTCGCGAATTGCCCGTAGCCTTCCTTCTCCAGATCCTCTTTGGGGATAAATCGAAGCGAAGCCGAGTTGATGCAATAGCGCAATCCTCCTCGGTCTCGAGGGCCATCGTTGAACACATGGCCAAGATGCGAGTCAGCCTCTACGCTTCTAACCTCGGTGCGGATCATGCCGTGGGTCAAATCCCGCTTCTCCGTCACCGCTTCAGACTTCAGCGGCTGGGTGAAGCTCGGCCAGCCGCAGCCGGAGTCGAACTTGTCAAGGGAACTGAACAGCGGCTCGCCCGACACAATGTCCACGTACAATCCTTCCCGATGATTGTTCCAGAAATCGTTGTGAAACGGCGGCTCCGTCCCGTTGTTCTGCGTCACATCATGCTGCAGTGGGGTGAGATGGCTCAAATCCCGGCGTTTGCCGGCATCACCCGAATCCACCCAGTGACGGGCGATGAATTGATCGCGTCCCGAGCCGGACCTGTACATTTTGTATCTCAATGGCTGCTTATGATGGTAGCCCTGATGATATTCCTCGGCGGGATAAAAAGCCGTCGCAGCAACAATCTCCGTCGCGATCGGCCGATCGAAACGCCCGCTTTCGGCCAGCGCCCGCTTGGACGCCTCCGCCAGCTTGCGCTGCTCCTCGCTATGGTAAAAAATCGCCGTTCGGTACGACGAACCCCGATCGTGGAACTGCCCGCCGGTATCGGTTGGATCAATCTGCCTCCAATACACATCAAGCAGTCGTTCATATGGGAAAACGCTTGGATCAAACGTGATTTGCACCGCCTCGGCATGGCCCGTCGTCTCCGAGCAAACTTGCTCGTACGTCGGATTCGCCGTCTTGCCCCCGGTGTAGCCGGAAACAACCTTGATGATGCCCGGTTGCTGGTCGAACGGAGAAACCATGCACCAGAAGCAGCCGCCGGCGAACGTCGCCAGCTCGTATCCGGACGATTGCGAAACTTTGCCCTCCATCGAAATCCCTCCTCGAATTATCGGAATCTTTTTTGGAATTCTTTTGCCAATTATATCACTTGAACTCAACGTTCTCCAAATTGCGACTTCAAGCCAAAAATCCCGCCACCCCAAGGGGCAACGGGATTCATGTATTCGTCCGGCTAAAGATACGTTATTTCTTGCCCTGAGCGGCAATCTTCCCTTCCACATCCTCTTGCAGCTTTCGCAAAAACGTGTTCACGTCCGTATCGTCGACCAGAAAATCGCGAGACAGTGTGTTAATCGACTGCCGCGCCAACAAATCGTCCGGGGTGACGCTCAGCGTCGTCGCATATTCGAGCTTGAAGATCGACTGCAGATGTTTGCCCGGGAAGCCTTGGCTGAACACTTCCTGCACAGCGGGATCCTTCAGCACCGGAATCTGCCCCTCTGCTTGAGCAATAAACTTTTGATAGTCCGGCGAGGATAACAGCGCGATTACCCTGAACGCATCTTCCTTATGCTTGCCGACGTTGGAAAGTTCGGCCAAGCTTCCGGTAAACTGAATGCCTTTCTTCGGTGCGGATGCGAATACAGGCATCGTCACGACGTCCCAATTCACACCGGACTGCTTGATTTGGGACAGCAATGGAGTCACGATCATCGCCAGCCTCTTGTCCTTGGCGAACGTCGTCATTTCCGAATTCCATACATTGTCCTTCGTAAAGCCGCTGTTCGGGATTTTCGTAATCGTTTTAATCGTCGTAAAATAAGTTTTCCACCCGTCGTTCGACGTAAAGACAGGCTTGCCGGTTTTCGGGTCTATGAAGGGCAGCGACAGTTGGTTGAACGTCGTCACATTCGATTCGGACAGGTCGAGTCCCTGATAATTCACCCCGGCCTCGGTACGGGTCAACCTTCTGGCGAGTTCAGTCGCGTCGTCCCACGTCATCCCGTCTTTCGGATATGGAACCCCAAATTTATCGAAAATATCTTTATTGTAATAGAGGGCGGCATTCAACACCGCATACGGAAGTCCCAGCAGTTCCTTGTTCGGCCCGTACGCCTTCAGCCCTTCGATAATTCCCGGCGCATACACTCCGAGATCGAACTTCTCGCTCTTGACGAAATCTTCCAGCGGCTGCTTTATTCCGAGATCAAGCACATACTGAATGCCGCCGACAGCGTTTGTGAAAATATCCGGAATTTGCCCGGTCGGCACCAATGTTTTCAATGCAGTCGCTCCGCTTGAGCCGTCCGCCGGTTTGACCCTTTCCAACGTGATATACGGATACCGTTTCTTCACCATCTCCTGAATGAACTGAAAGTCCGAATCGGGCAAAGTGTTGTCGTGCAGAAACGTTAGCGTCACCGGATCAGGCGCTTTTGCTTTCTCTTGAGGCTGAGCCGTTTCCTTCTTGTCTCCCCCTGCCGCCGTATTGCTTGATTGCGCTCCGTTGCCAGCCTGATTGCCGCATGCAGACAACACCAACGCTGAGCATAGCGCAACCAACATTCCCCATTTAAAACTTCTCATTGCACGACCCCCATTTTTGATAGACTAGCGTTATATGCCGGTTCGACCGACATGGATACAACCGCTTACATACCCATATCATAAGGCTCGGTTGCCGCCAGTGTCTATTATGAATTTATCTCCATTTGTTATTTTTTCCGGTATGGTGCTGGGTTAGGCGCGTCAGTGGTCGGGGGAAACGGCGTATTCAATTTCAGCGGAAAATGATATAGTAATCGCTAGAGTATAGTGATCGCCATAAACACGAGGAGGGACGATTAAGTGTCGGCAGGGAAAATGAAAGCATTGGTATATGAAGGTCCACGGATCATGAATGTGAGGGAGGAGAACGTGCCTGCACCGGGAGAAGACGAGGTGCTGGTCCGTGTCGTGCGCGCAGGGATTTGCGGTTCGGAATTGAGCGGCTACTTGGGGCATAATTCGCTTCGTAAGCCCCCACTGATCATGGGGCATGAATTTTCCGGCGTGATCGAGCAAGTCGGGGGCCGGGCGAACGGATTTCACGCGGGTGACCGGGTCACGGTCAATCCGCTAGTCAGCTGTGGACATTGCCGAGCCTGCATCACAGGCAACGCCCAGTTGTGCGGCGAGCGCAAATTGCTTGGCGCGCATCTGCCGGGAGCGTTCGCCGAATACGTAACGGCGGCGGCGAAGAACGTCCACCGTCTGCCGGATTCGCTCGGCTTCGACGACGCTGCTATGACTGAACCGTACGCCGTCGCACTGCATATTTGCCGCAAGCTGGCGATCACCCCGGTAGATCGGCTCGTCATCGTCGGCGCCGGCCCGATCGGGCTGCTGACGCTGCTCGTCGCCCGCAAATTCGGGGCGAAGGACGTCGTCGTCACCGATCTCAATGCCGAGCGGCTGGAAATCGTGCGCAGCCTGGGCGGGATCGGCCAGTCGACGCCGCCCGAAGCAGGTGCATTCGATGCGGCGGTAGACGCCGTCGGCTTGGCCGTCACACGCAATCAGTGTATCGCAGCGCTCGAGCCCGGGGGGCGCGTCATGTTCTCCGGCTTGCACGAGGCTGATTCGTCGCTGCCGATCAATACGGTCATCCGCAGCGAAATTTCCATGTATGGGGCGTTCGCTTACAACCACGACGACTTCAGGATCGCGCTCGATTGGCTGGCGGACAAGCGGGACGGCGAGGCGGACGGCAAACAGGCGGATCTGCTTCCGTGGACGATCCATGCCCCGTTGGAAGAAGGCGCCGCCTGCTTCGACAAGCTGATCGGCAATCCCGGCAAAGTGGCGAAAATTTTGTTTGATTTGGCTTAGGATTCTTAAATAAGCGAAGTGCGCACAATTGGCCCCCTATTATTTCATGGAGCCGCTTGTGCGCTCTTTTGCCTTAATAGTTATTCTGCATATCGTGCACTTCAGGCGGGTAGGCGACGCAGGAATGAAATTACACTCATCGTAGATCGAATAGTTCGACATATCGGATTTATCGCTAGCACAATAAGGTTCTTTCGATACGCTATTTTCGCCACTCTTGCTTTTTTCGCTTCTTAGAGTCTTTTCAGAACGTTATTTAAATGAGAAGGTCCAGTTTCTACTCAGAAGTCCGGAATCCCCGAACCGGCTCGCTCTTGTCTGCCACTCTTACCGGAAAAGATTTAGCTATTGCAACAAAGTGACTAGAATCCGCTAATTTTGCGCAAATAGTTTTGATTACACCGACTTCCACAACCAAATCTGCCACTTTTATCGCAATAGTTAGGTTGCCATAATTAGCCTCTCTCGATAGCCAGGACGTTCAGCCTTATGTCGCTTAATCGGGATTATGCTCATTTTCAGCGCTGTAAGTCTGCGCTCAAGCTGCTGTAATTCGGAAAAGTTGAATACGAGATTGCACCTTCTTGTGCCAAATTTCTCCGGCAACCTTCAGACTGTTCCTTGCGTTAAATCTATTATCGCAACTCGATCCTGGAGGTTATCCCATGAAACATTTTTTGCTGCTTCTGATCGCAGCGTCAGGCAGCCTTTGGTTAGGTCATGCCGAGGCTCACGCGCAACTTCCGCCTCCTCATACCGTTTCCTTGTTGGAGGAGACACCCCTTTACAATTCGCCCGATGAGAACGATTTAAGCGGCGCAGCCCTCGCTCCGCAAGATGTCAGCGTGATCGATGCCGAGCCGAACTGGGATCAATTTTTCGGGACGCAACGGGTATGGTTGAAAATCCAAACAACATGGATGGGGGATCAATGGCTGCTCATCCACGCCGACACCATCGGTACCGTCATCCCCAAAAACGAACTTGCCTACGTCTCCGGCCCGATTGCGCTTTACGACTCGCCTATCCGCTCTTCAGCGAATTACATCGGAACGACGCTTGAGAGCGGAAATATTACGGTCAAAGCCTGGTTTGATCGCCCCCAAGGAGCTGGGCTCCGCACGTATCTGGTGGAAACTCCGAACGGCGACCACTGGTTCTTGCCCTACGACGAGTCCGTGATTGAACCGTTGCAGCCGATCCATCGAGACATTTCCGCGGTTACTGCCGGAACGATCTTTGCGATGCCCTACAGCTACTCGTACTCGAAAGATAAAGCGCATTACAGCCCGCAAACGTTTCACGCGTTCGAACAATATAAAGATTTTTACCACGTCCGCGGGGATGATGGGAACGAATTCTGGATCAACTTGAATTTCGCCCAGCCGACCGCTACAGAGCGAATCGATCGCCACATCGAACTGTTCGACGTCACGAAGCTTTATGAATACCCCAACGACCAAACCTACATGAACGCAGTATTGGCTCCCCAACAGGTGGACGCATCGGAGAAATATACCGACGCCTGGGGCAACGATTGGGTTCGAATCGCCAGTTATGCCGGCGACGCCTGGTTACTGCTGAATGGAGAAGGCGAGGAGTATCCGCGCGGGATTTCGGATTCTGACGAATACATCCGGGTTTTGACGCAACAGATGATCGTCGATCCCGCACAGTCTGAAGTCGGCCAGCCCCTCCATGCACAGCTGACCGGGCGAGTGAAACTCATCAAACCGATCAACCAACGTCGGGACAGCAGCTTAAGCTTTCAACTTCGCCTGGTCGACAGCACCGGGACGGGCCTGGGTGAAACGACCGTCGCGACCCAAGATATCCACACTGGAGAGGAAATCCCGTTCTCTGCCGTCATCGAACTCACCGCTCCGCTGCCCGAAGAATATGCCTGGCAAGTCATCTCTCTTCGTTATGTGGGCATGCCGGAACATTAACCTGATTTTTCGGCAAATTGTCCTATCTCCCACAACTTACATGGCTTAGTATAGAGGCACCAGACAGTATAACTTTATTTAGGGAAAGGGGCGTATTGCCAACATGCAAGCCATCAATCATGAGGTGACGGAGAGAGTAACCGAGGAGCAGATCGCCTTTTATAGGCAAAATGGCTTCGTGCAAGTGGACAACGTGTTGACTGCCGACGAACTGGAAGAGTTTCGCGAATACATGGAAGAATCGATGTCGACGTCTGACGGTCGTTCCGTGAAGACGGGCAAAGACCGCGGAACGTACGCCAAAGTGCTGAATCAGAAAGTGAACTCCTGGAGAGACCACGGAGGGATGGCGAAGTTCTCGTTCCATGCGCGGTTTGCACAGATGGCTATGGATTTGATGGGAGCACAAGGTGTCCGACTGTTTCACGATCACATCTTGTGGAAAATGCCGGGAGATTCCTTGCCCACCCCTTGGCACCAAGATTTGGTCAAGTGGCCAATGCACGAAACCGGGGCACTGTCGCTGTGGCTGACAGCCGACGACGTCGATGAGAGCAACGGCTGCATGATGTTCGTACCTGGCTCGCAACGTTCGGGGAAGTTGACGAACATTAGTCTGTCCGACCCGGTTGACATCTTCGAATTCGTCAAGGATACCGAGTTCGCCAAGCAGAAGCCCGTATGCGTCCCGCTGAAAGCCGGCAGCTGCACGTTCCACGACGGGTTGACGTTCCATTACGCGCACGCCAACACGACTGACAAGCCGCGCCGGGTGTTAGCGAACATCTATATGGCCGAAGGAACGACGTATAACGGTAAAGGCCATTTGGTAACGAACGGACAAGAGTTGCAGGAAGGCGAGCCAATTCGTGGGCCGCTGTTCCCGCTGCTGGCAGGGCGGGCGCTGAAGAAGTCGTAGTCGAACGCCATAAGCCATCAACAACAAAGAACCGCATCTTCGGCCTTTCAGCCGGGGTGCGGTTCTTTCATATTTTCTAATTCTTAAATCTGGTACGAACGTAATCCCTTAGCCCCAGAAGCGGTTTCCGATCCCAGATTCGACCGCCTGTCCTGCGCCATTCCTCGGTGATCGGTTCATCCGAACGATATACGTCCAACGCTTGTTGGATAAGGGGGTGAAATCGGTGAGGCAGATTCTCCAATCCCCACTCACCACCTTCATCCTTGCTGTGCACCTTGCAATCTCCTTCGCTTACAAGCTGCAGCACCCGGCAAATATTCAAAACCCCGTAAAACGGGCTTTCCAAAATATTTTCCTCGTCAACAATCCAGGCTAAATCGTCCAACACGGAATCCATGAAGTGTGACCACATGATGTTTCCAAATACGTCGGCGATAGGCATACCGTGTAGGCAAATACCCCGTTGAACTACGTACATCAAATGCGAGGCCAGGTCGCCGTCTGTGCGGACTTCGCCGTAATTCACTTCATGGCTCAAAATTTTGTCATGCCATGCCGTGCTGTAATGAAGCTCATACGGCGTGGGCTCCGGTACAGTTTTAGCCGTTAGGGCGGTAATCACACTTAACTCCAAATTGCCGGTTGTGGGTCGCTCCTCGGCAAAGCGGGCGATCGAAACGCCGAGCCTCTCCGCCAAGCTCGCTTCCAATTCACCGTTGGTTACCACAATGACATCGATATCGCTTTTCGGTCGATAATAACTACCCATCGCTAAAGAACCGTGGAGATATACCCCGGTCAGACGATCGCCCAGCATAGCAACCAGCAGACTGATCAGTTGTTCCACGTACCGACGAATATCGCTGTCGCAAGTTCCCCAAGTTTGTGCACTTGGTCGCATGCTCCCATTACCTCCTGCTCCCAAATAACGACCATTTACTTCGTCGCACCTGTATAAATATGAATCGCGTCCCGCAAAAATTGCGCTGTGCCCGGCTGCTTCTCATCATAATGTGCCGTGAACCGCTCATCGTCGACGTACATTTGCGCTAAATTGGCGTGGGCCTCCTTGCTGTAATCGGTCCAGTAATGGCACAGCCATTGCCGATGGAGGTCCGCCGCTTTCTGCGCCAGTTCACCGGCAGGGTCGCCTGTCTTGAACGCCTCGGCCAACGTCGAATACAACTGCTTCGTCAGCCACTCCGCTTCCTCATGCTCCTCTTTCGTCATGCCCATCAGCTTGGCGTTCGACTTGTTCACAGTCTCGTCGCCGTATTTGGCGCGAATTTCCTTGCCGTACTTTTGCTCATTCTCATCAATCATCTGCTTCTTGAATCCTTCAAACTTTTCCCGATCCGTCATCGTCGCAATTCTCCCTTCGTTTAAGGCGATCGTCTTCTCCACGTTGGCGATGAGCCGATCCAACTGCTCCTTCCGTACGAGGAGCTCGGTTCGATGCTCGTGAAGCGCCTTGGTAGTGTCAAAATCGGGCGAGCTTACCAGTTCGCAAATCCGTTCCAGCTTAACCCCCAACTCCCGGTAAAACAAAATTTGCTGCAGCTTGTCGACCTCAGCCTGGCTGTAGATACGGTACCCCGAGGAATTCGTCCTCGCCGGCTTGAGCAAGCCGATTTCGTCGTAATACCGAAGCGTCCGCGTGCTGATCCCCGCCAACCGGCCTAGCTTTTGAACGGTATATTCCATGTGCTTACCCCCTGACAACACCACTGTACACCTTGACGTTGCGTCCATGTCAACAAAGATTTTTGAGCTTATTATTGAATTATATGTGGTGTATATGTATAATGTATATGTATTAAATAATTAATTTATTGAATGGAGGAGACAACAATGATTCGCAAACAAATTTACTTGACCGAGAATTTAAATGACAAACTTAACGATATCGCTTCATCCAGAGGAATTCCTCAATCCGAAGTAATTAGAGAAGGATTGGAACTGTATTTAACGGAATGTGATAAGAAAGAGGAATCTTGGAACGACTTATTCGAACAAATGAAGCAATCCGCTTTCAAATCATCCAATTGGTCCAGAGATGAGCTTTATCTCGAAAGAACGAAAATAAAGGGGCGCCAATCGTGATTACGACAAGAGTCATTTTGGATACAAATATTCTTGTTTATGCCTGGGATTCGGAACAACGAATGAAACAAGAAATAGCCATATCTACCATGAATGAATTCCGGGAAAATATTTGTCTTACTACCCAAATTCTCGCCGAATTCTCGTCTGTCATGTTAAAACTTGGCGCCTCTCCGGACTGGATTCGTGAAACGATTGCGATATACGAAGGGATGATGACAATACTTCCGTTGTCCCCTTCGCATATTAAGGAAGCTCTGCGCGCAGTTGACCGGTACCGGATGTCTTACTGGGATGCGCAAATATGGTCGGTTGCGAAGGCTAATCACATCCCCGTTGTCTATACTGAAGACGGACCGATTGGACAGACTCTGGAAGGAGTCAGGTATAACAATCCTTTTACTTAGAGTGGACACTTGTCATATGTTTCCTCTGTGCAATCAGCATCTTATATTCGCGATCCAGTTCCTCATACTTGGCCTCTCCCGGCGCGTACCGGCTTAAGTCGCCCAGCAAGGTCGCGATCCGATGGTCAAGCAGCATTTTCTCCTCTTCGCTCATCTTCTCCCGGCCCTTCTTGCCGTCCTCCTCCCGATTTGCCCCCGGCTGCGCCAACTGATCTTCCACTCTGCCTCCAGACTTACGGATTG
>JAJFMO010000441.1 GCA_020697475.1 Paenibacillaceae bacterium
CAGTGATCGTTGTAATTGTGCCTTTTGGCTTGCGAACGACGGATCCTTGGCGAGATTGTGAATCTCCAGCGGATCTTGGCGCAGGTCGTACAATTCCTCTTCAGCGGTGGCATAGAAGCAATATTTCATCTCGTCTTGAACGATCGTGCGGATCGGATCCGGGCTTTGCCCTTTGGAATAATACTCGAGCACGGCGAAATCTTTGCTCTTGGCTTCGGAGTCGTACAAGCATTCCTTGAAGGAAACCCCGTGCAGCCCCGGAGGAACCTCCAACCCCAGCAATTCGCAAATGGTCGGAAAATGATCCGTATTCACCGTCAGCTGATCCCTGCTTTCGTTCGTGGGCAAGCGGCCCGGCCAGCTGAAGATTAACGGAATTTTGGTTACTACGTCGTACATCGCCGGACCTTTGAACGGCATGCGATGCACGCCCATCATGTCTCCATGATGCGCTGAAAAGACGATCAACGTGTTGTCGGCTTGGCCCGTCTCCCTCAGCTTGTGCAGCACACGGGCAAGCTCGTTGTCCAGCCCTTCGATGAGTGAATAGTAGTAGGCCACGTAGTATTTCCAATCGTCCTCCGTCGGGAACTCTTTCAGACGCCCGGCAAGCTCCTTCTCCCGGTACGCCCGTTGCGCAGCCGGCTTGGTCGACAAGTCGTCGTGGAAATTAGCAGGCGGCTGAACACGCGTAAGATCTAGCCCGGGCAGCGATTTGATCTTGGGCTTCGTCTTGCAAATATCGTGCGGCTGCAAATACGAAAGCATGGCGAACCACGGTTTGGCCGCAGCGCGGGATTGCTCGTCCAGGAAAGCCAGCATCTCGTCCGTCTTGCGGGCATCGCCGCCGTTGCCCTGAACGGCCTGGTCGAAGCCGTACTCCTCGATAGGCGTATCGCCCAGATGCCATTTGCCGAAATAGGCGGTGTGGTAGCCGTGATCACGCAAATAGCTGCCGATGGTGGTGAAGTGTGTGCTCATTGTCCCTACATTCAAACTGCCGACGTTGGTCGGGACGCCGGTTCGATGCGGGTACAGCCCGGTTAGCAGCGAAGATCGCGAAGGAGAGCATTGCGGCGTGCTGCAGTAGCTTCTTGTGAAGCGAACCCCATTTTCGGCCAAAAAGTTAATGTTCGGAGTATTCGGTCCTTTGTTGCCGGTGTAGATGTCCAGAGCTTGCATACTCAGTTGATCTGCGAAAATGTACAGTACATTCGGTTTATCGATCGATGTTCCCATTAGCGTCGTCTCCTCTCCGGATCAATTGGCTTTATCGGAACGACATTGAATGGCCAGGCTGCCGGATGCGAGCCCTTGCCCGGACACGCGGATGGCGCCCGTACCTGACTCTGCCCCGACGGATCGTACGGCGAATCTCATGGTACCGCCTCTCGCCTCCAGAGCGGACGGGCCGGCCAGGCGACACGCTCCGCTTGTTTCGATGTGCAGGGAGGGGTAGGCGTTGTAGCATCTCCGCCCTTGCACGTCGACGATGTCCGCAGAGATGAACGCCACATCCTGCCCGTCTGCGGCGATGTCGCCATCTTCGGTTGAGAGGCGGATTGCGCTCGGTTCGACGGAGGTTTCGCGCACATCACGAGTCTCTTCCCCGTTGCGGCGGGCGATCACCTCGAGCTTGCCCGGTTCGTAAGCGACGTCCCATACGATCGGCGGATGCGGTAGAAGCGGCCAGCGTTCCTTCGTAGACTGACCCGCTCCTAGAGACTTACCGTTCAGGAACAGCTCCGCCGACTCCCCGTTCGTAAACACGGCGACTCGCCGCGTTTGGCCTTCCTGGCCCGGCCAGTCCCAATGACCGCAAATATGAGCCATCAGCGGCTTGGCCCACATCGAGCGGAAGAAATGATATCCTTCGTAAGGCGTCCGCCAAAAATCGAGCAGCCCCATGCTGCGATACTCGCCCTTGTTCGAATAGTCGGCGAACACCCACATCGCTCCGCCGCAAAACCAGTCACGCTCGTAGAACCGCTGCCAGTGATTCGCGTAATCTTCCCACAACGTCAATTCCTTGTCCCACTCCGCGCGCAGGACGTCCGTTCGCTCGTTGACAACGCCCTCGGTCATGATGGAGATTCGTTCCGGGTCCAGCGATTTTCCATAATCGTACACACGCTGGCCTTCGGATTGCTTGTCGACACTGAAGTTAATCGAACCGCCGTTGTAGCCGACGATGTCCGCCAGGCGGGTCAATCCGACTTCTTCGTTCAAGCGCCAAGCGCCGCCGACAATCATCGAGGTTGGCCGCGCCGGATCGGCCCGGTGCAATTCGTCGTTCATCTCGCTCAACGCTCTTCTCATGAAGGCTGCTTCCGATTCCTCCGGACGCATGTCGGCCGTCCGCTTGTCGGGGTCCGGATGCTGACCTACTTTCCGATTGAGCGCCAACATCACCTCGTTGACCGTGTTCCACAGGATGATGCTGGGATGGTTGCCGTGATGCCGTACCATGTTGCGCATCTGGCGGCGAATATTGTGAATCAGCTCCTCGCCGTCTTTCACCCGCAACGAACCGTGCCAATACGGCTGTTCTTCCATGACCATGATGCCCAGCTCGTCGCATGCCTCCAGGAAACGCTCGTTGCGCGGGTAGTGGGACGTGCGGAAGAAGTTCATGCCCGCTTGCTTGAGCAGCTCCGCTTCTTTGCGATGGAACCGTTCCGGGCACGCCCAGCCGAGGCCAGGGTACTCCTGATGCCCGTTGATCCCTTGAAGCTTCATCGAAACCCCGTTGAGTGAAAATCCGAGCTTCGGGTCGAAGGCGAACCAGCGAAACCCGAGCGGATTCGTCTCGGCGTCAAGAACGTCTTCCCCTTCCAGCAGCAGCGTTTCGACGTTGTACAGGTTGGGCTCGTCGGGGGACCAGAGCTTGGGGTGGCGGATGTCCGCGAATTCGATCGCCGATTCCACCGTGCGGCCTTCCCGGGCGACGAGCAGCGCTTGCGCTTGAGCGATTACATTACCCTGCGCGTCCTTGATACGGTGCTGAATCGTCAATTCCCGGCTGCGTTGCTCCGTTTCCCAGACACGTGCCGCAATCGTCACTCGGGCGCTTTCCGCGCTGACGTGCGGAGTCTCAATGCGAATCGATTTATGGTCGAAATACGCCGGGCCTTTGACTTGCAGCCAGACGGGCCGGTAAATACCGCCGTAGCGCTCCCAGTCGGTATGCGCCGGCGGCATGAGCGACTTGCGGTAGCTGTTGTCCGCGCGGACCGCGACGGTGTGCTCGCCGTCGCCTTTCAGCGCATCGGTGATATCGAGCCGGAACGACAAAAACCCGTCGTCCGATCCGCCGATAAAGCTGCCGTCTACCCACACTTCGCTGTAATTGGCGATCCCTTCGAACAGGATGAATATCCGTTCCCGGCCGGATCGACGGACGGTGAACGTTTTGCGGTACCAAGCCGGTCCGATATACGCTTCCTTCGGAGGTTTTCCCGGGTACATGTCGTCGGCGTTCCAAGTATGCGGGAGGATGATGTCTTCCCATTCCCGGTCGTCGAAACCGGGGAGTTCGGCTCGCTGAATGTCCCCCCGATAAAATTTCCAACTATAGCGAAAATCGATCTTATTCGTCACTGAGTCATTCCTCCGTCTGCGATAAATCGGTTGATTTGCACCGGGCCCATCAGGCCGGAAGGCGGAAGCTGCTTCACATTTTTGCTCAACTCTGAAAGCAGCTTCTCGTATCGTTTGCCGCGGCCGCCAAACACGACGGACTTCGTGCCCAACCGCTCCTGCAGCTCTTCCGGCACGGACGTTGGTTCGGTCAGGCCGGTCATATAGTTGAGCCAAACATTGGTTACATGGACGGTCAGCCGGTTTCGACCCGGGCGAATCGCTTCAGTAACGTTCAGTCGATACGGGGGCATCCACGCCGTCCCGACGGGTACGCCGTTCAGCTCCACTTCGGCGATCATGCCGACTTCGCCAAGATCGAGGATGAACTC
>JAJFMO010000442.1 GCA_020697475.1 Paenibacillaceae bacterium
CAACGGGTTCACCTACTTCCTTTCAGGTTCGTTCGTTGTCCCCTGGCGTCGATCCCGAAAAAATTCATCGCATTGCCCCCCATGATTTTTCTCTTTAATTCGAGTGGAAGAGGGGATTTTAATATCGTTTGGGGATGATCGAAATCATGATGCGGCCAGTCCGAGGCGAACATGGTCGTGTCTTGCCCGTGATACAATTCGATCAGCTTTGCAAAATCTTGCGGATTTTCCGGTTCCTCGACCGGTTGCGTGCCGAAATAAAACTTGGCGATGGCCTGGCTCGGGCGGCCTCCGTAAAACGGGATTTCTCTGCGCCGTTCCACATATTCCTTGTCCAGACGCATTCTCATAAACGGCACCCACGACAGTCCGCCCTCGATAAAGGCGATTTTCAAGTCGGGATATCGCGCCGGCACTCCGGTTTCAATCATTCTCAACATATTCATCATGAGAGACAACGAATGGGACAGGGCATGGCGACCGAACTTCGTCTCGAACTGCTCCAGTCCGTTGAACGGATAAGCCGAATTCAAGGTCTGAACGGCATGCAGCAGGATCGGCAAACCGGCTTCTTCCGCAGCCGCAAATAAAGGATCGTATTTCTCATCCCCATATAAAACAGGAAGACCCGCACATGGCAGGTAAACGCCTACAATCCCTGCTTCGTTCTTGTATTTTTCGATTTCCCGGGCGGCGTCGGCGGGATCTTGCGGAGCGGCGACGATCAATCCCTTCAAGCCTTGTTCTTTGTCGCACCAATTATCCAGCAACCAGGCGTTGTAGGCGCGTGCTATGGCAGCTGCATATTTTCTTTGCGGAAATGTGGCGAGCAAGAGCAGGTTGTCGGGAAACATGATTCCAACGTCGACGCCGAGCGATGACAATTGCTCCCGCATTTCCGCAGCCGAATTGACGCTTCGGTTCTCCTTGTGCCCGCCAGGCCAAACCGGCAAGCTGCCTCCGAATTCCGGAGCGTAGCCGGGAATGGACAAGTATCGGTGAGGGAGCCGTTGCGCGGCTTCCAGGGACAGCCTCCAAGGCATATCGCAATACGGAGCCAAAGCGCCGGGGGTGTCGTTCACATGTACATCGGCATCGATGATAACGATATCCGATAAATCGCTTCTGAGTGCCATTCGATCAGCCTCCTGAATGTTCTTGCTGAACTGCAGCCGCCAAGGTTTTTGGGATGCGCTTTCATAGGGTTATAGTCATTATATTCATTTTGACGTCTAAAGAAAATGTTCTTGTGTGGCAAGTTGAATTTGTCTCAATGTGGCCTCAAATGTTGGACCATTACCGCATAAAGACCGCGAGTATCGGTCAAAAATGCTATAATACTTGTATCAAGTTTGCGGAGGGTTTCAGGTTGATCGAGAAGTTGGAACAAGCGGTGTTGAAACAAGCGCATGAGGCGTTGAAAACTTACTTCGGCTACGAAACGTTCCGGCGCGGGCAGGAGGAAGTGATCACGGAGATATTGGCGGGCCGGGACGTGCTGGGCGTGATGCCGACGGGTGCGGGCAAGTCGATCTGCTACCAGTTGCCGGCGGCGATTCTGGGTGGGGTCACCTTGGTCATCTCCCCGCTCATCTCGCTGATGAAGGATCAAGTTGATGCCTTGAACCAGATGGGTATTAATGCTGCACTGATCAATAGTACGTTGACAGCGAGGGAACTGAACGAGCGGTTCCGGGAGATCGAAGACGGCCGGTACCGGATCGTCTATGTGGCGCCGGAGCGGCTGGAGTCGGGGCGGTTCGCCGAATTGGTCGAACGCCTCCATGTCCCGCTCGTTGCGGTTGATGAGGCGCACTGCGTGTCCCAATGGGGGCACGATTTTCGCCCGAGCTATATGGCGATTCGCAGCTGGCTGGAGCGGATTCAGCCGCGGCCGGTTCTGGCCGCCTTCACCGCCACGGCGACGGAGAAGGTGAAGCAGGACATCGTTGCCCAGTTGAGGCTGCGAAGTCCTTTCGTGGTGACCACAGGCTATGCCCGGGAAAATTTGCGGTTTTCCGTCGTTCAGGGAGTCGATAAAGAGCGTTTTCTCGTAAATTTCTTGCAGGGGCAAGAGGGTAATTCAGGGATCGTGTACGCCGCGACGCGCAGAGAAGTGGAGGCTTGCCAGCGATTTCTGCAGCGTGCAGGCTACAAGGCGGGGCGGTACCACGCCGGCTTAAGCGACGAAGAGCGGGCTCAGAGCCAGGAAAAGTTTTTATATGACGATATTCAAATTATGGTGGCGACCAATGCGTTCGGGATGGGCATTGATAAGTCGAACGTCCGGTTCGTTGTGCATTATAGCATGCCGCGCAACATCGAGTCGTACTATCAGGAAGCGGGCCGGGCGGGCCGCGACGGTGAACCGAGCGAATGCGTGCTACTCTATGCGGCGCAGGACGTCATGACGCAGAAGTTCCTGATCGGGCAAAGCGAGGCGGATGAAGCGCGGAAGGCGCAGGAATACGGCAATTTGCAGGAGATGATCCGCTACAGTCATACGACGGATTGTTTGCAGCGCTATATTGTAAATTACTTTGGCGATGCGGATGAGAGGGAATGCGGACAGTGCGGCAATTGTACGGATGAACGGGAGACAACGGATATTACGGTCGAGGCGCAAAAAATATTTTCTTGCATCGCAAGGATGAAGCAGCGCTTTGGCTTGTCGCTTACAGCGAAAGTGTTGCGCGGGGCGGGCGACAGCAAGATTAAGCAGTTCGGCTTCGACCGGTTGCCGACGTATGGCGTGATGCGCGGGGTGAAAGAGAAAGATATTATGACGTTGATGAACGTGTTGGTCGCCGACGGATTTTTGCGCATCTCGGACAGCCAATTTCCGACTGTATCGTTGACGGAACGGGCGAAGGCGGTGCTGCGGGGTGAGGAGCGAGTATTGCAGAGAGTTGTGCTTTTACGGGGGAAATCTTCCGGCGACGGCGAAGGGACGTGGAATGAGTCTCTCTTCGAACAGTTGCGGGCGCTTCGCAAGCAGTTCTCTGAGCGTGAGAAAGTGCCGCCGTTTACGATTTTCCACGATGCGACGCTGCGGGATATGAGTAGGGTGCTGCCGCGGAGCGATCGGGAGTTGCTGGGGATCAAGGGCGTTGGGCAGAGCAAGCTTGAGAAGTATGGTGTGGACTTTTTGCGTTGTATTGATGAGTTTGTGGCGGCGAATCCGGATGCGGCTACTGGGACGGAGCTGGAACAGGAAGCCGATTTATGGTCGGAGTCGAAGCCGGCAACCGGTCGAAACGCGTCCCGATTGGGGGAAGCTCCCAGCCATATGCAGACATTGGAGATGTTTCGCAGCGGGATGGACGTGGCGCAGATCGCCACCGCCCGCCGGATGGGCAAAGTGACGATCGAGGATCATTTGGTGCGGTGCGCCGAGGAAGGGGAAGAAATGGATTGGACGCGGGTTATTCCTAAAGGGCAGGAGTCACTTATTTTGGACGCCATCTCCGAGGTCGGCGCGGACAAGCTGAAGCCGATCAAAGAAGCGCTGCCTGAGGATATCGGCTATTTTACGATTAAGGCGGTTATTGCCAAGAACGGACTGAATCGTTAATCGCATCGGGGTGGGGAACCAATGTGAGAGCTGTGGCGCTGGCCTGGACTTCGTTCCAGCGATGATATAGAGGCTGTCGATTAACTGTGGAGCTGGAGAGGTAAAGCCATTTTGGATTCTAACGATTGTGAGCAACGTTATTTAGGGAATTTAACCTGATTTCAGATTTTAACGATTGTGAGCGACGCTATTTCGATGATTTTCGCTGAATTTGAGCCAAAAAGCAGAAATAGCGTGTGTAGCCATCGTTAGACATAAAAATCCCGCAATTTACATCAAATAGCGTCTCTGGCAGTCGTTGCGCGCCTAGCTAAGCTAGGCATAACTCGCTGGTGAAAGTTCAGCCGGGGTAAAGACCAAGCTGCCCCGTAGCTAGTAGGCAATACATGGAGAA
>JAJFMO010000018.1 GCA_020697475.1 Paenibacillaceae bacterium
GCACGGTATTGTATGCGATTCCCCGGACTTCGATCTTGGGAGCGATTCTCTTGACAGCTTACTACGGCGGGGCGGTCGCGACTCATTTCCGTCTGGACAACCCGCTATTTACCCATATTCTGTTCTCGGTCTATCTGGGTGTGCTTGCTTGGGGAGCGCTCTGGTTGAAGGATGAGCGGGTGCGAAAGTTGTTTTCCGCCTGATCGAAAAAGCGGAGGTGGTTCGAAAGAGCGAGAAGGTAAAGCTGCGATACAGTAATCCTTGTCGGTCTGGCGGAAGATGTTACGTTGGGGAAAACGGAGCGAAAGTACGATGTGGAATATATCAGGATATAGTATTGTTCGATAAAATCCGTCCCTTGCAGAGGCTCGGGAATGTCAAAAGCCTGCAATTCTACAGTTTTTTGCTTCAGATATTTATATTTGGAGCCAAATGCCTGCAATTCTACAGTTTTTTCTGCAGAATTGTCGCCAATTGCCCACTAGGTGCTTAAAAAAGCTGCAGGTTTGCAGGCATTTCCTTGATTCACCCGAAAAGTTTAGGGAAAACCTGCACTTTTGCAGGTTTTCCCCACCGGTTCCTCTATTGCCCTTTATCCATGTGAATCCCCGCCCCTTCCTCTACGGAAATACAGGCCCTTTCACGCCGTCTTCGACGATATGCGGCGAAGGCTTCGGTGTAGGCGCGGGCGCAGGCGCAGGCGCTTTCCCCGGCTCATCGCCGGTATTGGAGGCGTACAAATTCGGCTGAGGTGAGTAGGTGTCCCGCGAGACCCTCGCCCGCGACACCTCGTTGCCGTCCAATTTCGTGATGCGATACGTGTCCACCACATAACCGGGTTTGCCTTTCAGAAGCAACTGCTTGGCACCGACCTGCAAGGTTGAGTTTTTCACATATTTGTCAGGCGCAGGCAGCGTCTGAACCACACTCGATTCTACCTCATACGTTGTTCCCGAGGGCGTATTGCCGAACAGCTTAACGGTAATTTGCCGTTCGTCGATTTCCGTGCGGATCAACACATAATGGTTCGTATTGTTGCGGAACTTGAAGTTGATGTAGCCTTGGGCGAACGTGGCGTCCTGGCCGAGCGGGGCGTAGCTGATCGGCAACGAATGATTTCGACGCTCGACGATCTCCAATCCGGCGCGCAGTACAGCGTTGTACAGCGTCGTCGACACTTGGCAGATACCTCCACCGATGCCGGGGACAATTTTACCGTCCACAATGACCGGCGCCTCCTGGAACCCGTACTTTTCCTCCGTCTGCTGAATCACTTTTCCATAGTCGAAAATGTCCCCGGGCCCTAGCAACTGATCCTGAATCGTCTCCGCTGTGGAGCGAATGTTATGCATGCGGCCGACGTTTGAGCCGACGAACGACGTGGAAAAATCCACAAGCTTGCGCTCGACCCCTTGCGCCTTCAGTATGTCTAGCGTGACCGCAGGCTGCATCTCGACTAGCGGCAGCTCCAAGGAGACCGTACCATTTCGCAGCCCGTTCTCCAACTCTGCCTCCTTCTCCGACCCCTGCTCCGTGCCCGCACCATCTCCCATTCCGGCCCAAAGATCTCCGCCCACCAACGGTCGCAGCCGCGCCTCTATCGCCGCCGTGTCGATCCGATACGCGCTTTGCCCCGCGACAAGCTGCACCTGATCGTCGGCTGTGATCACCCGCCTCGCATCCACCGGCTGCGCCGCATACATCGGCTTCCATGCCTCACGCAACGACTGCTCCATCGCTGCCAGGTCGAACGTGTACGGCAACTCCACCGAATCGCCGTGAATTTGCCATCGTGCAGAAATCCGCTGCGCAGGCGAGCCGTTCACCAAACCGGCAAACTTCGACAACAGCGCAGCTCGATCCACACGCAGCCCCAGTTGAACCAGTGTCAACTCGGCCGGCTGCGTCCGCCCTTGGCCGTCGGACAGCCGAACCTTCGTCTCGCCCAATGCAAGAATTCGCTGATCCAGACGGGTGACGAACTGCTCGTACGCCATCCCGCCTACGTTCCACCCGGCCACGGACACTCCGCCGGGTATTGTCGCCAGCCGCGCAACCCACAACAACGTCAGCACCGTTGCTGCCAACACGAATGCCGACCCCAGTAAAATTGCGGCCGGCCGACTCATTTTTCCCATGCCATTCCGCCCCCCGAAGCTTGTCGCAATTTTCCTTTTTCAGATGTATATGTTCGATGTTTTCTTTTCAAAACAAATGATATAATTGTAGAAATCGAACCGATTGTAAAGGAATTTCCGATTTCGTGTCGAAGACTATAGGCAGATATGTACAGGAAGTGATAATGTGATTGAAATGCAAGATCTGTGGAAGACCTACAAGAATGGTTCAGACGCTTTGCGCGGAATTAATGTGAAGATCGATCGCAACGAATTCGTATATATCGTCGGCCCTTCGGGCGCCGGTAAATCGTCCTTCATGAAACTGATATACCGGGAGGAAAGACCGACCAAAGGTCATATTTTCGTCAACGGCTTTAATTTGGAGAAGCTGAAACAACGCAAAATCCCTTACTTACGCCGGGTCATCGGGGTCATTTTTCAGGATTTTCGTCTGCTTCCCAGACTTACAGTCTATGAAAATATCGCTTTCGCGATGGAAGTAATAGAAGCGCCGAAGCGCCAGATTCGCAAGCGAACGCTGGAAGTGCTTGAACAGGTCCGCCTGAAGGACAAGGCGGATTCGTTGCCTTCCCAGCTGTCCGGCGGTGAGCAGCAGCGCGTGGCCATCGCCCGGGCGATCGTCAACTCTCCGGCGGTGATCGTCGCCGACGAGCCGACAGGCAACCTCGATCCGGAAACTTCCTGGGGCATTATGAAGCTCATGGAGGAAATTAATTTTCGCGGCACGACGATTGTCATGGCGACTCACAATAGAGACATCGTCAATACGATGCGCAAGCGTGTGATTGCCATCGAGAAGGGGCAGATTGTCCGCGACGAGGCCAGAGGGGAGTACGGCTATGAGGATTAGCACGTCTCTTCGGCATCTGCGAGAAGGCAGCAAGAGCTTGATCCGCAACGGCTGGATGACGTTCGCTTCGGTGAGCGCCATCTCGATCTCCTTGTTCATCCTCGGTATCTTTCTTCTGCTGACCCTGAATGTCAACTACTTGGCCGATCAGATCGAGAGCCAAGTGGAAATTCGCGTTTATCTAGAAGTCAATACTCCGCAATCCCAGATCGATACGTTGCAAAGCACTATCGCGGCCATCCCCGAAGTCAGCAAGGTAGAGTTCGTTTCCAAGGAAGAAGGACTCAAATTTCTGCGCGAGAAGCTGGGGGAAAGCGGCAAGTCACTGCTTGAAGGCTTCGAAGGCGACAACAATCCGCTTAACGACTCGTTCACCGTGGAAGTGACCGACCCTCATCAGGTGGCCGTTGCGGCAGGGAAAATATCGGCGCTGAACGACGGCAAGGATACCAAACCGATCTATAAAGTCAATTACGGACAAGGCACCGTGGAAACGTTGTTCAAGATCACGCATGTCATCCGCAATGTAGGCTTGGTGCTCGTCGCTTGCCTTGCGCTGACGGCGATGTTCCTTATTTCCAATACGATCAAGCTGACGATTCATGCCCGCGAACGGGAAATATCCATTATGAAATTGGTCGGTGCGACCAATGGATTCATTCGCTGGCCGTTCTTCGTGGAGGGCGTTCTGCTCGGCGTGATCGGTTCGGTGATCCCGGTGGTGCTGCTTTTGTACGGATACCGGGAATTGACCGGCGCGAGCCAGGTGGAGCTCAGTCTGCTGATGATGAAGATGAAGCCGTTTGACGAAGTGAGCCAGATTGTGTCGACGTTGCTCATCAGTATCGGGATTGTGATCGGTGTATGGGGCACGATTATTTCCGTCCGCAAGTTTTTGCGGGTGTAATCTTTTTTCTTAAACCGCTTTTGGGAGGGCGCAATTTTGAAAAGATGGATTTTACCGCTGGCCGTATCCTTGGGGCTTAGTTCACTCTTCGTTACGCCTGCGCTCACTTTCGCCGGACCGACGGCGGATCAAATCGACAAGCAGTTGAGCGAGCTGAAGAAGCAGCAATCTTCCTTGGCAGGCAAAGCAGCCGATGCGAAGAATCAGATTGGCACAGTGAAGAAGGAAAAGGAAGAAGCGGCCAACGACATCGAAACGCTCCTGAGTCAGATTGACCTGACGAATACGAAGCTGGCCGGTCTGAACGATGAGGTCGAGGAGGTCACCGCCGATCTCAAGGAGAATGTCAATCAATTGGAGCTGGCCGAAGACCGGGTGAAAGCACGGGATCAGCTGCTGCGGACTCGATTGCGCCTGATGTACACAAGCGGCACGGTCTCTTATTTGGACGTCTTGATGAGCTCGACCGGTTTTACCGATTTTCTGGACCGGTTGTACACGCTGCAATCGATCGTCAACCAAGACAAAGACATTCTGGATAACAATATTCGAGACCGGGATTTGATCAATAAGAAGAAGCAAGAAGTCGAACAGCAGCTAGCCCAAGTGAAGGATTTGTATCAGCAGACGGAGGAAGCGAAGCAGGATCTTCTGGTTCAGGAGAAGCAGAAGGAGGTCAAGATCGCTTCACTGTCCAAGAAGGAAAAGGAGCTCGAAGAGATCAGCGAAAGCGCGGCTCGAGAGGTCACTCAGCTGGCGGCCAAGGAAGCGGAGTTAATGCGCCAGAAGACAGCGGCGAGCGCCTATACATATAGCGGAGGGAAGCTTGGTTACCCGCTGCCGAAAGTCGTGCCGATCACCTCCGGGTACGGCTCGCGTGTCGACCCAATCACCGGGCAGAAGGGCGCTTTTCACCAAGGGCTTGATTTAGGCGCCCCCAAGAATACGCAAATTTTGGCCGCTGAGGACGGAGTCGTCATTGTCGCAGGGTGGACGAACGGATATGGCAACACGGTCATTATCGACCATGGCAAAGGGCTGTGGACGTTATACGGGCATATTATCAATGGCGGCATTAAGGTGAAGAAAGGACAAGTCGTCAAGCGTGGACAAAATATCGCCTTAGTCGGCATGACCGGAAGGGCGACAGGCTACCATCTGCATTTCGAGGTGAGATTGAACGGGGATTACACAGACCCGAAGCCTTATTTAAATTTGAAGTGATTACCGGCCGACTGCTTGTCATATACTAAAAAGAGAGAATAAGGATGAGAAAGCGCAGGGGAATTAGTAGTGAAAGTTAATTCGCCGCGCATCTCAGGATGTCCCAAGTAGAAAAGGCGGGTGTTGGAGAGTTATGGTTTTTAAGGGCCGCACGGTTATTGCCTTTGTTTTATTAGCCATGTTTGCCAGCAGTATTCTGACATTAACGATTGTAGAGCCCTCCATGTTTGCCGACAAACGCAACGCTTCCGCGCAGGGCGGCGGCTCTGATTCCGGTCTTTCGTCGAAAGATCTGAACAAGATTACGAGAACGTACAGTTTGATTGAAAGCAAATACCTCGAGCCCACCGATCACGACAAAATTATTAACGGAGCGATCAACGGGATGATCAGCTCCCTGGGCGACCCTTTCACGACCTATATGGATGAGAAAGAAGCAAGCCAGTTCGAGGAGAGCTTAAGCTCGTCCTTCCAGGGCATCGGTGCGGAAGTCAGCATGGTGGACGGCCGGGTCACGGTCGTGTCTCCGATTAAGGGATCGCCTGCGGAGAAAGCGGGAATTCGGGCGAACGATACGATCCTCTCGATTAACGGGGAGAAGCTCGACGGGCTGACCTTAAGCCAAGCGGTCATGAAGATTCGCGGGCCGCGGGGGACTCAAGCCAAGCTGGGCATTGTGCGCCAAGGCTCGAGCGATCCGATGGATATTATCGTGGTGCGCGGAGACATTCCGCAGGAAACCGTGTATTCGGAGATGATGGATAACGGGATCGGCAAGATCGAAATTCGTCAATTTTCTGAAAATACCGCAACTCGCTTTGCTCAAGAGCTGAAATCGTTGGAAAGCCAGAATATGCGGGCGTTGATTATCGATGTGCGCGACGACCCGGGCGGAATCCTGCCGGTTGTGGTCAGCATCGTCGAGCCGTTCGTGCCCAAGGGCAAGCCGATCGTGCAGATCGAGGACCGCGACGGCAAGCGCGAGCCGACCAATTCCAAGGGTGAGGGCAAAGGATACCCTGTGACGGTGCTGATCAACAAAGGCAGCGCCAGCGCCTCGGAGATTTTGGCCGGCGCATTCAAGGAAGCGGTGGGCGGCAAAGTGATTGGCGAGACGAGCTTCGGCAAGGGAACGGTGCAAGTGACGACTGAGATGGGCGATGGCAGCAACATCAAGATGACTGAGTACAAGTGGCTGACGCCCGATGGCAACTGGATTCACAAGAAAGGGATCACGCCGGATATCGTGGTGGAGCAGCCGGATTATTTCAAGGCGGTTCCGCTGGATAAGACTAAGACGCTGAAGTCCGATATGGCCGGAGAAGATGTGAAAGATCTGCAAATTATGCTCAAGGGAGTAGGTTTGCAGCCCGGGCGGGAAGACGGCTATTTCGACGATAAGACGACACTTGCGGTCAAGTCGTTTCAACGGCTGCAAAACTTGGAGATGACCGGTCAAGTCGATTCGGCCACCGCCACCAAGCTGGAAGATGCAACGATCGCGGCGATCAAGGATCCGAAGAACGATCTGCAGCTGCAGGCGGCAATCCGGTATTTGCAAGGCGCTCTGAACAAGTAGCCCAAGGAATGACTCGTACAATCAAGTGAAAATAAGGATGTTTCAAAAAAGGAAATAATAAACGATGGATATATTACTTGACATACTGCAACGGTTGGGGTTGGCCGTGCTGCAATTGGCGGCCAATCCGTTATACTATGTGGCCGTCGTTCTGATCGGCTGGCAATATCGGTGGCAAATGACGATGGAACGGCGGTTGTTTCACGTGCGTATTCACGGCGCGGCGGATCGGCTTTGGCGAACCGTGCTGTGGGGGATCATTGGAGGATTGGCTGTCTCTGTTGCGATGGCCTTCGTCGGTGCCGGATTGCAGCCGTCGGCGATTCTGATTGTTTGGATCGTTTCTTTATTGGCGATGTTGGTGCGGTCGCGGTTTGCGTGTATGGCTTATGCGGTTGGTGTCGCGGGGATCGTTCAAGCAATCGTGTCTTATGTGCCTGAGTCTGTCTGGCCGGGCGGGGCGTTGCATGCGATTGCGGATGCGGTTCGGCGGTTGGATATCGTGGCGATGTTGGTGATTGTGGCTCTGCTGCATTTGCTGGAAGCCGGTTATATTCGTTGGTTCGGCCGATCTGGCGCCGGGCCGTTGTTTTACGAGGGCAAGCGGGGGAAGATCATCGGCGGATACCAGTTCCAGCAATTTTGGCCGGTTCCGCTGTTTTTGCTTGTTCCGCTGGCTGGCGGTGGACATGCACTGCCTTGGACTCCACTGATGGATGCAGGAGCATGGGCACAGGGGTGGACGATACTCGCGTTCCCTGTCCTCATTGGGTTCAGCGAGCGGACGGTCACGCGGTTGCCGAAGGACAAGACGGCGGCGACGTCCGGACTGCTTCTGGTTTATTCTTTGTTGATGCTGGTGCTTGCTTTACTAAGTTACTTGTGGCAGCCATTAACGATCGCCGCAAGCGTCCTGTGTATCGTTTTGCATGAAGCGGTCATATGGATCAGTCGGTGGGACGAATCTCGGCGCGGTCCGCTGTTCGTCCATGGCAGCCAAGGGTTGAAAATTTTGGCGGTCATCCCGCGCAGCCCAGCAGAGGAATTGGGGATCGTGGCCGGCGAGATCATTCATAAAGTGAACGGATCGAAGGTGCTCACGAAGGAGCAGCTTCATCATACTCTTACATCGAGTTCTGCTTTCTGCAAGATGGAGATTATCAACCTTGAAGGACAAGTGAAATTTGTGCAGAGGGCGCTTTATTCGGGGGAACATCATCAATTGGGGCTCATCCTCGCTCCGGACGACGACGCCCAGTATTATGCAGCGGATAAAGAAAGCAACCTGTTCACTTCGCTCAAGGCGAAATGGAGCGGGTTGCCGCGGTCCGAATCCAAAGGTTATGAAGAGATGTAGGCGGAGAAAATAGTCGTTAAATGCACAGATAGCCGGAGGGGTTAAGAGAGATCATCAATTGTTGCCGCGCAATATGATGATTTCCACCCGCCGGTTTTTTTGTCGATTCTCCGGGGTATCGTTGGGGGCGACCGGCATCGTATCGGAGTATCCGGTGGAGATGAAGTTCGAATCTTTCAGATTGGCATTATTAATGAAATAGCGTAGGACGGACAGCGATCTGGCGTCGGACAAGCCCCAGTTATCCTGATATAGCGATCCGGTGGCCAATGGCAAATTGTCGGTATGGCCTTCGATGCTGATCTTCGAGTTCAGTGTCGGGAACAAGCTGGCCAAACGTTCGAGAATCGGGAAGGCAGCCGGCTTCAGATCCGCCTTGCCCAAATCAAACAAGAACAAGTCGTTCAAAGTGATGGCTATACCTCTTGGGGTGTCTGCAGCCGACACTTGCCCCTGCAGTTGTTGTTCATCGATATATTGTTGCACCTTGTTTAGAAGGTCTTGCAGTTCCTTTTCCTTCTTATCTTGCTCGCTGTCCTGGTTTTTCTTCGCTTGCTCCCCGTCTTGCCCCTTGCCTGGAGTCAAATTTCCGGAAAAACCTGCGTTTCTCGGGAGGAACGTGTCGGATTTCTTGAATTCAAGGCTTAGAGCCCGGGAAAGCACCTCGTATTTGGAAGTGTCGATCTTGCTCATGGCGTACATGATGACGAAGAAAATCAACAGCAAAGTGATAAGGTCCGCATAGGTAATTAGCCACCGCTCGTGGTTCTCCGGCGCTTCTTTGTCTTTACGCTTCCTCGCCACTGCCATCACCCATTTCTGCTAATTGACTTTTGTCGCGCAGGAAGGAAGCGAGTTTCTTCTGAATCAACTGCGGATTTTCTCCAGCCTGCAAGGCAAGGATGCCTTCAAGCATTAACTCCATTTCGGCGATCTGGGAGGCGCTGCGGATCTTGATTTTGCTGGCGATCGGCAAATAGATGACGTTAGCGCTGGCCACTCCATAGAGCGTGGCGGTAAAAGCGACGGCAATCGCCGGACCAAGGCTGCCTGGGTCGGACAGGTTGCCCAATACGTGAATCAGTCCCATAACGGTGCCGATAATCCCCATCGTCGGGGCAAAGCCGCCGGCTGCTTCGAATATCTTGGCATATCCTTCGTGGGTGTGCTCGATGGCTTCCATTTCCAATTCCAGGATTTGCCTTGTCAAATCGGGGTCGGTGCCGTCGACGACCATCATCAATCCGTCTCGCAGGAACGGATCGTGATGCTCTTGAGCCCGCTGCTCCAGAGCCAACACGCCCTCGCGGCGGGCGACCGTAGCCATATCGACAATTTCCGCGATTACCGTGGCTGGGGCAGTTTTGCGCTCCTGGAATGCCATCTTGAATGCATTGGGGAGTTCCTTCAATCGGGAGATCGGAAAGCTGACCGTGACCGCCCCGAATGTCCCACCGAATACGATTAGAGCGGCGCTGGGCACGATCAAGGCGCTCACATGGCCGCCATCCCACACATATCCCATGACAAGCGCAACCAAACCCAATACGAGACCGAGAACTGTAGATAAATCCATTCTGAAATATCACTCCTGGTTCATACCATCGGCGCCGGCTTTAGCCATCGTGTTGGGAACAACCGACATTTGCAACGATGAATAAAATAATGTATAATATACGGGAACAAGTATTCCTATGACAAGCTTGAAGCAAATACCTAGCCTAATCTTATATCGGATTTTGTCGCATGAAAGTTTAGAATATGACTCAAGGGATTTCGGGTGATCTGATGAACGATGTGAAAATCAGCGATAACCAATTTAAGTTGATCTCGGAATTTTCGCCGCAGGGAGACCAGCCGGAGGCGATCGAACAGATCGTCAGGGGCATCCAAGACGGGAAGAAGCATCAGACTCTGCTCGGGGCGACGGGCACGGGGAAGACGTTTACAGCGGCGCAGGTGATCGCCCGGTTGAACCGGCCGACGTTGGTCATTGCCCACAATAAGACGCTGGCGGCTCAGTTGTGCAGCGAGTTCAAAGATTTTTTTCCGCATAACGCTGTGGAATACTTCGTCAGTTATTACGATTACTACCAACCGGAAGCCTACATTCCGTCGACCGATACGTATATTGAGAAAGATTCGAGCATTAACGACGAAATTGATAAGCTGCGCCACTCGGCGACGAGTTCGCTGTTCGAACGGCGGGATGTCATCATCGTGGCCAGCGTGTCGGCTATATATGGCCTTGGTTCACCGATGGACTATGGCGATTTGGTGCTGTCGCTGCGCGTCGGGATGGAGCGGCCGCGCAACGAGATTTTGCACAAGCTGGTCGACATCCAGTACCAACGCAACGATATCAACTTCGTGCGCGGAACTTTTCGCGTTCGAGGCGATGTGGTCGAGATTTTCCCGGTATCGAGGAGCGAACAGGCGGTCCGGGTGGAATTGTTCGGCGACGAAATCGAGCGAATTGTGGAGATTGATGTCGTCACCGGGGAAATTTTGGCCGAACGCGATCATATCGCCATCTTTCCTGCTTCTCACTTCGTCACCCATGAGGAATCGATGAAACGAGCGATCGTAGACATCGAGCGAGAGTTGGAAGAGAGGCTGGCGGAGCTGCGCGGAAATGGGAAGCTGCTGGAAGCGCAGCGGCTGGAGCAGCGAACGCGTTACGACATCGAGATGATGCTGGAGATGGGGTTTTGTTCCGGGATCGAGAATTACTCGGGGCCGTTGACGTTCCGTAAGCGGGGGGAAACTCCGTATACGTTGCTGGATTATTTTCCGAAAGATATGTTGTTTATGATTGATGAATCCCACGTGACGCTACCACAAATTCGTGGTATGTATAACGGCGACCGGGCACGAAAGGAAGTTCTGATTGAGCACGGCTTCCGGCTGCCTTCGGCGCTGGACAATCGGCCTCTCCGATTTGAGGAGTTTGAGGCGAAAGTGTCCCAGGCGCTCTATATTTCAGCGACACCGGGGCCTTACGAGATCGAGCATTGCCCAACGATGGTCGAGCAGATCATCCGGCCGACGGGGCTCCTTGATCCATTGATCGACGTGAGGAAGACCAAGGGCCAGATCGACGATCTGATTCACGAGATCCGCGACAGGATTACTAAAGACGAGCGGGTGCTGGTGACTACGCTCACCAAGAAGATGTCCGAAGATTTGACCGACTATCTGAAGGAAATCGGTATTAAGGTCCGGTACTTGCATTCGGATATCAAGACGCTGGAGAGGATGCAGATTTTGCGGGAGCTGCGGCTCGGCGTCTTTCACGTGTTGATCGGGATCAACCTGCTGCGCGAAGGGCTGGATTTGCCGGAAGTGTCGCTGGTGGCAATCCTCGATGCGGACAAGGAAGGTTTCCTGAGATCGGAGAGGTCGCTCATTCAGACGATCGGGCGGGCGGCCCGTAACTCGGAGGGGCGGGTCATTATGTATGCCGATTCGGTGACGGATTCGATGGATAAAGCGATTCGCGAGACCGAACGGCGGCGCAGCCTGCAGTTGGAGCACAATGAGCAGCATGGCATTACTCCGACGACGATTCATAAGAAAGTGCGCGATGTGATCGAGGCGAGCAAGGTCGCCGAACAGAAGGCGGACTACTTGGCGGAGATCAAGACGGCGAAGATGTCGAAGAAGGACCGCGCGTCCATTATTGAGAGGCTGCAATCAGAGATGAAAGAGGCGGCGAAGAACTTGCAATTTGAGCGGGCCGCCGAACTGCGTGATGCGATTTTGGAACTGAAGGCGGAAGAATAGAGGATTCGGTAAGCAGGTTTGGATTGATGGGTCTTTTTAATAGAATTGGGAATGAAGCGGGAAGGAAGGTTGGAAGCGTTGGCTAGCGACAGCATTGTGGTGAAAGGGGCAAGAGCCCACAATTTGAAAAATATCGATGTGACGATCCCGCGGGACAAGTTTGTCGTGTTGACGGGCTTAAGCGGTTCGGGCAAATCGTCGCTCGCGTTCGATACAATTTATGCCGAAGGACAACGCCGGTACGTCGAATCATTGTCGGCGTATGCAAGGCAGTTTCTCGGGCAGATGGAGAAACCTGACGTCGATTCAATCGAAGGGCTGTCGCCGGCGATTTCCATCGATCAGAAGACGACAAGCCGCAATCCGCGGTCAACGGTCGGTACGGTGACGGAGATTTATGATTATTTGCGCTTGCTGTTCGCCAGAATCGGCCGACCGCATTGTCCGCAACACGGGATAGAGATTACGTCGCAGACAGTCGAGCAGATGGTCGACCGGATCATGGAGTATCCGGAGCGCACACGGCTGCAGATTCTGGCGCCGCTTGTGTCCGGCCGTAAGGGAGAGCACACGAAGCTGCTCGCCGACATTCAGAAGCAAGGCTTCGTCCGTGTTCGCATCAATGGCGAAGTTCGCGAGTTGTCCGAGAAGATCGAGCTGGAGAAGCGCAAGAACAACACGATCGAAGTCGTCGTCGACCGGATCGTGATCAAGAGCGATGTGGCGACTCGGCTGGCCGACTCGCTGGAGACTGCGCTGAAGCTGGCGGAAGGCAAAGTCATCGTCGATGTGATGGGCGAGGAAGAGCTGCTGTTCAGCCAGAACCTGGCTTGCCCGCAATGCGGATTCAGCATCGAGGAATTGGCTCCGCGCATGTTTTCGTTCAATAGCCCGTTCGGGGCTTGTCCGGAGTGCGACGGCTTAGGTAGCAAGATGGTTGTCGATCGCGATTTGCTGGTGCCGAATCGTAAGCTAAGCATTCGCGAAGGAGCGTTCGAAGCGTGGGCGGGCAGTACTTCTAACTATTACCCGCAGTTTTTGGCAGCAGTATGCACCCACTATGGGATCCCGCAGGACGTTCCCGTATCGCAATTGACCGAGGCTCAGCTGCAGATTATCCTGTATGGGACCGGAGGGGAGAAAGTCCGATTCCGCTATGAGAATGATTTCGGCTCTACGAAGGAAGCGCTCGTCTCGTTCGAAGGCATCATCAAGAATTTGGAACGGCGGTATCGGGATACGTTCTCCGAGGGGATTCGGGAACATATCGAATCGTATATGAGCTCCAAGCCGTGCGAATCGTGCCAAGGCCAGCGGCTCAAGCCGGAGAGCCTGGCGGTCACCATCAACAAGCAGAACGTAGCCTATGTCACTTCTTTGTCGATTGGCGAAGCGCAGCAATTTTTCGATTCGCTTCAATTGACCGAGAAGGAGCAAATGATCGCACATATGATCCTCAAAGAAATCCGGGCGCGCCTCGGATTCCTGGTCAACGTCGGGCTCGACTACTTGACGATGCATCGTTCAGCTGGATCGTTGTCCGGCGGCGAGGCGCAGCGGATCCGACTGGCGACGCAGATCGGCTCCAGTTTGATGGGTGTGCTGTATATTTTGGACGAGCCAAGCATTGGGCTTCATCAGCGGGACAACGACCGCCTCATTCGCACGCTCGAGCACATGCGCAACGTCGGCAACACGTTGATTGTCGTCGAGCACGACGAAGATACGATGCTGGCCGCCGACTACATCATCGATATTGGGCCTGGAGCGGGCATTCATGGGGGACAAGTCGTCTCGCAAGGTACGCCGCAACAGATTATGAACGACGAGCAGTCGTTGACAGGGCAATATTTGAGCGGCCGCAAGTTTATCCCTGTGCCGCTCAAGCGCCGCAAGCCGAACGGACAATGGATCGAAATCAAGGGAGCGAAGGAGAATAATCTTCGCAACGTCAACGTTAAGTTCCCATTGGGCGTGTTTACTTGCGTTACTGGGGTCTCCGGCTCCGGCAAGAGCACATTGGTAAACGAAATATTGTACAAGACATTGGCGCGCGATTTGAATGGAGCCAAGATAAAACCTGGGGCGTACAGAGAGATGATCGGTCTCGACCATCTGGAGAAAGTGATCGATATCGATCAATCACCAATCGGGCGTACGCCGCGCTCCAATCCGGCCACATACACCGGACTGTTCGATGATATCCGCGACGTATTCTCCGTCACCAACGAGGCGAAAGTGCGCGGTTATAAGAAAGGTCGCTTCAGCTTCAACGTGAAGGGCGGACGCTGCGAGGCATGCCGAGGGGACGGAATTATTAAGATCGAGATGCATTTTCTGCCGGACGTCTATGTGCCTTGCGAAGTTTGTAAAGGGCGACGCTATAACCGCGAGACGCTGGAAGTCAAGTATAAGGGAAAAAATATCGCAGAGATATTAGACATGACGATCGAAGACGGCTGCGAGTTTTTCCGCAACATTCCACGCATTCACCGGAAAATTCAGACGTTGATGGATGTGGGGCTCGGGTACATGAAGCTGGGGCAGCCGGCGACGACGTTGTCAGGCGGGGAAGCCCAACGTGTGAAACTTGCTTCTGAACTTTACCGTCGAAGTACAGGCAAGTCGGTTTATATTTTGGACGAGCCGACGACAGGAT
>JAJFMO010000443.1 GCA_020697475.1 Paenibacillaceae bacterium
CATTTTCGACAAGTTTGGGGTGGCTTATCCGAAGGACGGCTTGACGTGGGATCAGACGATCGAGTTGGCACGCAAGCTCACCCGGGTTGACGGAGAGGTACAGTACAAGGGATTGTCCGCCAGCTGGACCGGCCAAGGGGTGCGCGATTTCGCCTCCGGCTTCGCCTTGCCGTATATCGATCCGAAGACGATGAAAGCGACGGTCAACACGGACGGGTGGAAGAAGGCGCTGACCATCCTGAAGGAGATCAACGACATTCCCGGCAACTTGGGCGGCGATGTCCGTCAACTGTTTCATAAGGATAAAATTTTGGCGATGATGGTGTCGGCGAACCCGCGCATCGGGGAATTGGAGGAGCTCTTCAAGAAAGGCGAAGGCGTGAATTACGATTTTGCCGCGCCGCCGTACTTCCCCGAATTGCCTGGGAAAACGCAGGAAACGGATACGCGGTTCATCGCCGTCTCGGGTACGAGCAAAAACCGCGACTTGGCGTTCCAAGTCGTTCAGGAAATCGTATCCGACGCGAATGCGGTGGAGTTCACGCGCAGGGCGTTCCCGCCGGTACTGAAAAATGCCGATCTGAAAAAGCAGTTCGGCGCGGAATTGGAGACGTTGAAAGGCAAGCATATCGAAGCATTCTTTAAATCGACGCCGATCGTTTCCCCAATTCGCACCATATATGTCAACAACGCCGACAGAGCTGTGCAGACGGAATTTACGAAGGTCCTTAAAGGAGAAGAAGATATCAATACGGCGTTGCGCAATGCGGACGAAGCAATCAACAAAATTGTCGAAGCCGGGGAAAAGTAAACTGTTAGCGGTTTGTAGCCAGGGAGCGGATTAAGGAGGAGTATTGGATGAAAATAGCGTGTCGCACTGTGCCTTACGCACAATTGCCGTTCGAGCGGGCGTTGCAGGGGATTCGCGATGCCGGGTTCAAGTGGGTGTCGTTCGGCAATCCGGACCACCAAGGGGCGAAGGTGCCTGACGAGAACGACCCGCAGTCGGTGGCGTCGATCCGTCGGCTGCTCGACCGATACGGACTCGGCGTCGTCATGATCACAGGAACGACGGAGTTCGCCGTCGGATTGCCGCTGGATCGGGCGCGTCAACGATTGGAGACGGCGAAGGCACTGGGCGTAACGGACGTCATGTCCAACGGGATGCCGGACACCGGGAAATTCGCCGGGCAATACGCCGAGTTCGTGGACAAATACAAGCGGATTGCCGAGATGGCTGGATCGATGGGGATCACGATCAGCTTCAAGCCGCACGGAGGCATAACCGCGACGGCGAAGATGGTGCGCCAGCTGATGGACGACATCGGCTCTCCTTTCGTTAGGGCGAGCTATGACCCGGGGAACGTGCATTTTTATACCGGGGAGGATCCGCTGGGCGGGTTCGAGTTGATTGTCGACCGGCTGATCTCGTTCGTGGCCAAAGATCATCAAGGGCCGAAGGACAACCGAAACTTTCCGTTGCCGGGCGATGGCGATGTCGATTTCATCGCTTTATTCCGTACGATGCGTGAGCGGGGATTCGACGGGTCGGTGATGATCGAGCGGGTGGACGGCGATCATCGGGGGCCGCTTGGCGCGGAGGAAATCGATTCCCGAGTCGCCGATTCCAGGGTGAAGCTTGAGCAATTGCTGGGGGAAGCGGGATTTTGACGGGAGGGAGCCCGCCTTGCTGCATAATTCGCTGTTCGTGCGTGAAGGGCTGCGCGCCAAAAATAACGACCCGTTCGCGAAGGAGCGGCGGGACCATGTGAAGAGCTGGACAACACGGCGGCGGCGCGGCGGATGTACGAAGAGGCGCCGTGGCTGGATGTGAAAAATCGGACCGAAGGCGGGCAATTTCAGTCCAGCCTAGACATGATCGATGCCAAAATCCGTTCGTTATCGGCGGAAATCGCCGAATTCCTTCCCAAGGAGTGAGTGAAGTTGAGAAGTGTCAAGTGGAGTTTGTTGGGGCTGATCGCCGTCTTGGGGGCGGCGTGTCTGTCCGGTTGCGGTCAGACAGCGGAAGCTCCTGCGCAAACGTCATCGTCCCCCTCCGTGTCATCCGCGCCCGCCAAGCAGGAACCGGCCAAGCCGCCGGAGCCGATCACGCTCAGCTGGTATGTGAACGCTACCATCCCAGAAGCTACGTTCAATACGTCGTTCAAGGCGCCAATCGAGAAAAAATACAATTTCATTACGTTGCAGTACGTTTCCCCCAAGAAGAAGCTAGTCGATCTTGTCGCGACGCAAGAAATTCCCGATGTATTATATATCGACAACACGACACTGTACCCCGATGTGGTTGACTTGAACTTGCAATTCGATCTGACCGCCACCGCTAAAAAGTTCAACTTCGATTTCACTCGGTTGGAGCCGTCGCTGATCGACGCGGTCAAGCAATACAGCACGAAAGGCGAACTGTTTGCGATGCCTTCGATTCGCCAGCCGCTTGCGACGATTTATAACAAGGATATTTTCGATAAATTCGGGGTGGCGTATCCGAAGGACTTCATGACTTGGGACGATGCGCTGGAATTAGGGAAGAAGTTGACGCGTAAAGACGGATCGGTCGATTATTTCGGGTTGAAAACGTCCGGCCAAGGCCACATGTATCGTGAAATGGCGCTCGGCTTCTTTGATGCGAGCAAGGAGAAGGCGGCGGTGGAAACCCCTGCTTGGCAGGCGGTCGGCAAGATGCTGACGGCGATCGGCGACATTGCGCCGCAAGGGCAAGCGGCCAAGAGCTTTGCGACGACAGGCGCGTATTTGCAAGCGACCGATACGGCGATGTTTGCCGGCTCGGTGGGGGCGCTCCTGCGCGATGCCGAGGCGGTGGGCAAGAAGCTGAACTGGGATATGGCGACGTATCCGGTGTTCAAGGAAGCGCCGAAGACAGGGCCTCGCGCGCTTGGGCTCGTCTACGTCGTCACCGGAACGGGTAAGCACAAAGATGAGGCGTTCCAAACGATCGCCTATATGCTGTCGGACGAGATGCAAGGGCAAATGTCGCGTTCGGGAATCGATTTGACGCCGCTCAACAAGCCTGAGATTCTGAACATGTTCGCGCTGGACAATCCGGCCGTGCGGGCCAAGCATTGGCAGGCGATGGTGACGCTCACCCCGGCGAAAGCGAGTATCAGCCGCTACGATTCGATCGCCGCGAAAGTGATGAGCGACAAGCTTGACAAGGAGCTGCTGTCCGGCAGCGGCAAGGACGTGAACACGCTGCTCCGGGAAGCGACGGAAGAGATCGACAAGAAAGTGGCCGAGGCTAAGCAGTAGATGCGGGCGGGAGACGTCGGGCCATAGATACAGAGATGGGAGAGGATCGGAGTTGGAGGAAGCGCTGTATCAGAGCAAGCCGTTTACGGAGCCGGGGGGATTTACGAAGGGGATTGAAGGGCCGGCGGTCGACCGGGAGGGTAACGTGTATGCCGTCAATTACGCCCGGCAGCAGACGATCGGCAAGGTGACGCCGGACGGGCGAGCAGAGGTGTTTCTTGAATTGCCCGGCCCGAGCATCGGCAACGGGATCCGGTTTGATGTCGAAGGGACGATGTACATTGCGGATTACGTGGGGCATAACATTTTTAAAATGGATAGGGGTGGAAAAGGGTTAAGTGTGCATGCGCACGAGCCGGCGATGAATCAGCCGAACGATCTGGCGATTAAGGCGGACGGGGTGCTGTTTGCGAGCGACCCGAATTGGCGGGAGGGGACCGGGCAGCTGTGGCGTTTCGGGCGCGACGGGAAGGCGGTGCGGCTGGAGGCGGGCATGGGCACGACGAACGGGATCGAGGTGAGCCCGGACGAGCGGACGCTGTACGTGAACGAAAGTCGGCAGGGCAATGTATGGGCGTACGATTTGGCGGCGGATGGGAGTGTGTCGAACAAACGGTTGCTGATTCACTTCGACGACTACGGGATGGACGGAATGCGCTGCGATGTAGCCGGCATATCGCCGGAGGGGCTGTTGCTGCGGGAAATCGGGCTGGCAGGTAAAAATTGCACCAACTTGACGTTTGGGGGCAAGGACGGGCGGACGTGCTACGTAACGGTGGCGGATTTCGGGAATATTGAGGTGTTTCGGACGGAGCAGCCGGGGCGATGTTGGGCGATGCTGCACGGAGGTGGTCGCTGATGCTGAGGAAGGCGGGTCTGAGGAAGGCGGACAGACGGTTGATGTTCACGTTTGCGGTGGTGGCCGATTCGCACATCA
>JAJFMO010000444.1 GCA_020697475.1 Paenibacillaceae bacterium
AGCAAATCCATATCTTTTGCAAAAGCTTGCTGCACCGAAGGCACAGAGGCGATCTGCAGCATCGGGACGAGCGGGTGCGTCTGCATCGGGCGGTCGCCCACGAGCGCGATCAGGATCTCCACGCCGGTCGCCGCCAGTCCGGTCACCGTCTCCACCCAGTGACGGGTGGGCGTCTCCATGATGTGGAAGCCGAGTTGCCGGGCTTTCTCGCCATAGGCGATAGACGGCTGAACACCCTCAGGAAGACCCAAGTCCCCACGGTAAGCCGACTCCGTAAGCAACCCGCTATTCTCGGGCACAGCGACCAGTCCGCCAGCGCCGACGATCATCTTCGTCAAGGCGGCCAGCTGTTCGCCGGCTTCCTTAGACACAGAACCATCACTCAGAATCCCGACGCGTAAAGACTCCAAGCCGCCGCTCACCGCCACGCCTGGCCGGTCTGCCGCCAGCCGCTCCGAGAACCACGCCTCCACCTTATGGCTAACTTTCTCTATGCCTCCGTCGAGTTGAATGCTGGCAAAACCGAGCCGGCTCGAATCGACGCCCAGTTCTTCCATCTGGCTGCGCATGAAGTCGTTGTGCGTTTTTTCGCAGCCGTGCTCCAACAGCAGACAATATTTGACCAAAGGATGGGTGATGTACCCGATCATCGTGCGGGCGTACATCTCCTCCGCCTGGCCGCCCGAATTACCGCAGCCTTCCGTGTGAGCGAGTGTCACGTAACGCGAAACGCGATCGGGCTGGCCGAGTCCGGCATGATTCAATCGCGCAACGATTTGATTCGCCACCTGCCCTGCGCACAGACTCGTCGGCAAAATCAGCCCGATTTGATCCGAAGAACGACTGCCGCCATGTTCGACTAATCCGAACCGAATCGGGCTGACGGCGTTGCCGGCGGCAGAGGCGTCCGTCTTAATCGCAATCGGCGCACCTTTCGGCAGCGGCGTCTGCAGCAACTCCTGCAACCGGCTGTCGTCAATTTGCTGCCAATCGCGCCAAATTTGCACTTGGGCGTGGCCGGCTTGTTCGCCTACGCTGCGCTGTCCGGAGGCGACTTTCACCATCAGGTCGAAGGTTTGGCTACCCAATTCGTCCATCGGCACGCCATCTTGATACTGTCCCGCATTGACATCCATATCCTTAGACAGCAGCTGGAAACGGCGAGTCGTCGTCACCACCTTGATCGTCGGCACAAACGGGAAGTTCGTGATCGATCCATTACCTGTCGTAAAGAAGATCATGTTGCAGCCGCAAGCCACTTGGCCGGCGATACTTTCGAGGTCGTTGCCGGGGCTGTCCATGAAATAGTAGCCGGATTGCGTCATCGGCACTCCGTAGTCTATGGCGTAATCGAGCCGGGTGGCCGGGTCCTTCTTCTGCGCGGCGCCGATCGATTTGAGCGTGATGTTGTACAATCCGCGGTATTTGTTGCCGCCGGACGGGTTCCCTTCCGCGGAAGCTCCGTGCCAACCGCACCGTGTCTTGAAATCCGCCATCAGCTGCAAAAACTTGCGGGCGGTGTCCAGATCACGCACTTTATCCAGCACATAGGACTCGGCGCCGATCAATTCGTCGGTCTCGGCCAGGTTGGCTGCTCCGCCGTAGCGGACCAGCTCTTGCGAGATCCAGCCAAGAAGCGGGTTGGCGGAGATGCCGGAGAAGGCGTCCGATCCGCCGCATTGCAGGCCGATTTTGAGATGGCTGATCGATTCGGGAGTCCGCTCCATCGCATTGACCGTCGGCAGCCAGCCGCGGACAATGGATTCGCCCAGAGCCAGCTGATCCTCAAATCCGCCTTCCAGCGACAAGAACCGGTGGATCACGTCATCCAACGGATAATGGTGCTCGCGCAAGTAATCTTGTACCATCCGGTTGGTCACCGGCTCCGAACCGTAATCGACCACGAGGACGGCGCCCACGTTGGGATTCACGATAAACCCGGCCAAAGTTCGCAGCAACAGCTCCAAGTTGTTCGGTGTTCCGGCACCCCCTTCGGTGTGCGCAGCGGGAACGATGTCATCCACGTTGGCGTACTTGGCCGCTTCGCCTTGCAACCGAGCCGCCAACTGCTTGACGTAGCTTCCCGTGCGTGACGTCGTTCCAAGCAGGACGACCATGTTACGCGTACCCACCCCGCGTTCCGGGCAACGCCGATAGCCTTGGAACGTACGCCCCTCCGCATACGGAACCGGCGCAGGCGCCGCCTGGAAATGCTCCTCATCGAGAATATACGGCTTCGCGTGATCGACAAAGTTGGCCTCGGCAGGCAGCGCAAAATCCAACGATCTCACGTGCAGTTCTTTCAACGCGCTTTCGTTGACGACATATTGGCCGGGTTCAATCGGCCGCACGGCGATGCCGAAGGGCAGTTGCCACGAGAGCAATTCTTCGCCGGAGGCGATGGCCTCGACCGCGAAGCGATGGCCCTCCATGACGGTGCAATCCAGCGTCAACGTGCGATCCCCATAAGCGATTACGGTGCCGGTTTCCAGACGTTGGGTGGCGATGGCCACATTGTCCCCGGGCAACGGAAGTCTGCCGACTTCCTCGAAGCGGTATACGGTGGGCATAGGTGTTTTCTCCTTAATAAACAGTTTTTATGTGAAAAATGTAACCGTCCAGCAGGTTGAGATACGTTTTGAGATACCGATAACATTCTTCAATTAGACGGGTTAAAAAATTGTAACGGTTACCACAGTCACTATTTCCGCCAAATTGCCTTGCTTTAAATTTTAACGATCACCACAGCGGCTATTTTCGCTATTTGGTTTCTTTTTCGAAAAAAAAGGCAAAATAGGCTCACTCACAACCGTTAGAATATTGAAGAAGGCGAAATGCCCAAAATAGCGTTCGTTGCAACCGTTAGACTGGGCGGACCCAGCCACCCGTTTCTATGTCTATTATTATATGCTATTTTTCGCCGCGTGGGGTAGGGAAATTGGAGGGGACGGATTTATCAGAGGAGGCGGGTCTCCCTTCAACTTTACCCCTTCACGCGGCATTCGACAACGTAGTAGCTGCCCGGCACCTGCGTCGCCGCGATGACTTCCAAGCCGGCCTCGTAAGCCAGCGCGCGGAACTCGCTGATCGCGTCGGTCTTGCCGCCCAAGAGCACTGTCTCGATCGTCAACCGATCGGGCGTGCCGTCCGGCACGATCCCTCCGAGGACGATCACGCGCCCGGCGGGGGCGGCGGCTTCGGCGCAGCGGCGCAAAATCTTCGCCGTCTCGCGCTCGGGCCAGTTGCCGAGCACCTTCCGCAGCAGGTACAGATCGCCGCCGGGCGGGAGCGGGTCGAAGAAGCTTTGCCCGATCGTCGTGACGCGCTCCGAGGTGCCGGACTGGCGGAACGTATCGCCGGAGCGGGCGACGGTGCCGGGCAGGTCGACCAAGGTACCGCGAATATGCGGATGCAGGCGCAATATCTCCGCCAGCATCGCGCCGGTGCCGCCGCCGACATCGACGACCGTGCGGATCGCCTGCCAGCCTCCGGTCAGCGGGAAGTCGGCGTTCGGTGTCCCGTGCCCTGCCGGCCCCATCAAGTCGTCGAAGCTTTCGGCGACGTCGGGGTGAGCGGCCAGGTCGTCCCAGAACGGCAAGCCGAAGGTTTGCGCGTATCCCGGCTCGCCTGTCTGAACGTAATGCAGCAGAGTGCCCCACGCATGAGCCGTGCGCCCGCCGATTCCGCCAAGGTCAGGACGCCGCGCCGGGTCAAGCAACCCTTCCGACACCTCGTTCAACTTATACCTTCCGTCCGGCGCCGCATTGAATACGCCTTTGTCGACGAGGTGGCCCATCACTTGGCGCAAGGCATAAGCGTTGCATCCGACTGCGGCGGCCAGGCCATCGGCGGTATCGACCCCGGCAGCCATCTGCTCGGCGACGCGCAACGTTCCCACGACATGGATGCACCAAGGGGTGCACAGGTCGCTCAATTCTTCCAGTGAAA
>JAJFMO010000019.1 GCA_020697475.1 Paenibacillaceae bacterium
ACCTAAGTAGTTACGTTTTTGGCGTTCATCGAGATTGACGTTTCCGACAGGTGTGCAACCATCCGCCTCGAAGAATAAGGGTTATACGCAAAGGCGGATAAGCCACCAAATAAAGCATTGACAGTTGCAGATTAGAGTTTTATATTCGATAAAACATGCATCATGTAAGATGCAATTTAATAAATAATGAAGATAGCAGGTAACCGGAATTACTTCGATGAGTCCGACAAAGTGTAAGCGCTTGTAATTACTTATTCAAGTGATTGTTCTTTTCTGTCCAATACGTCGTCAAATTCCATCTGTGCGTCCACATCCTTTGAAGAGATTAGGAAAGGAGGTGTGCACATGGACTCTTTACCCGGCCTGCTATTATTGGAGAATGTGCGACTAAGGGAATAATTTAATCGCTGTGCCGCAAACTTTGAAAGCGTAAAACATTAAAGAAAGGAATGACAATTGTGAAAAAGAAATTGAGAATTTCAGTTATATTCATAACGATGCTTTCATTGATTCTCTTAACGTCATATTTCGGAGACGAGCACGTCGCCAAAGCAACGGGGCCGTATTTGACTGTGAACGTGATGGATGTGAATGACTCCGGCTATATCGTTCAACTTCCGAATGGGAAGGTCATGGTCGTGGATGCGGGGACAACCACTGAACTTCAAAAAGTGTACGACCGTCTTGACGATCTCAACATTACGACCATTGATTATTTGGTCGGCACACATGAGCATGTCGATCATATTGGAAACTTTAACAATATCATCAATAGCGGCAAATACACGATCGGTCAAGTCGATTTTCCAAAAAACTCGCCATGCGATAATGATGATTGTACATGGATGGTGAATGCGGCGAACTCAAATGGCATTCCAGTCAATTATTTCAATGCGGGGGACAGCATCTTCACGACCACCACGGTGAACGGGTTGACTTTGTCTACCAACGTTTTCTCACCCACAGCCACTTCTGACTTCAGTGGTGATTATGATCCAAGTACACCGGC
Source organism: Paenibacillaceae bacterium (assembly GCA_020697475.1). Taxonomy (GTDB): domain Bacteria; phylum Bacillota; class Bacilli; order Paenibacillales; family NBRC-103111; genus JAJFMO01. The sequence continues at coordinate 1,010 of JAJFMO010000019.1, forward strand.
ATATGTAAATGCTTACTCGATGGTATTTAACATTCAATACGGCAGCAAATCATTTCTGTTTACCGGCGATGCGTTACCGCCTACCCAGAACGAGATCATGAGTAACTATTCGCTTTCCAACCAACAGGTAATGACGGCTCCGCACCATGGATATGATTTCTCGGTTGACGATGCCTTTCTGGATTATGTTGAAGCCGCAGGCACGGATAAGATCGTAATTGAGAATATGAGAAACTGCGGTAGCCCGGAAAGCTTCAAATATCGATTACAGACAAGAGTTGATGAAGGGAAAGGATCGGCCGCATACTGGAGTATCAACTATAATCATGATTTCTATTTTCAAACGGACGGCACTTCGTGGACATACAGTTCAAACCCCGAATGGTCGCCGGGAGACGGGTTAGTATCTCCAGCTCCATACCCATCAATTTGTGATGAAAATCCGCTTGGCGTCTGGAGGTTTGACGAGACGAGCGGCACGACGGCCGCGGATTCTTCCGGCAACGGTCATAACGGCACATTGAATGCCGGCGCGTCCTGGACTGCCTCCGGCTATACCGAAGGTGCTCTTAAACTGAATGGGTCGTCGACCGGCTATGTCACCTTGCCGTTCGTCATGAATCCGCAAGCCACACTTTTCACGGCAGCTGCCATGGTGAAGCTGGATACGTCTACCGCCGCCAATCAATTTATTTTACGGCAAAACGGAACAAATGGAAGGGCTTGGCTTTATCGTGATTCAAGCGGACATTTAAGCACGTTTATCGGCGGCTCTAAAACCACCTCTACCGGGACGATTCCGACAGGAACATGGACGCATGTGGCGGTGGTGTACGACGGTACGAACGTTCAGTTATATTTGAACGGCGTAGCCGACGGATCTCCCGTGGCTCGAACCGGGGAAAATAGTACCGCCAATATGTACGTTGGCGTGGATTCGGGCTTGAACAATGCCTGGAACGGCGAGATTGATGATCTCGTTATTTATAACACGGCGCTCGGCTCCGGTAACATTAACAATCTCTACACTACGGCAAGCTACGGGCAGTGAAACGGCAAAAACACCATGCCTGCTTTTTGTTCAAGGCATGGTGTTTTTTTTTGCTCGATTTCACTCTCCCGACTACTTCCCGGTTGCAATCGCTTCGGCGATTTTCTTGTTCGTAGCTTCCTCCGACTCACGAAGGGCGGTATTGATATCGGTGGCGCCGGACAGTGCCTTCCTGATTGCAGCGTCAACTTGATTTTTCGCCATATCGGAATATTTGGAATACGGAGGTTCAGTTGAAGTCGCATAGTCCACGATTGCCTTAATGTCGACTCCCTTGAACGATTTCATATCTTGACCAAACGTTTCCCGAACTTTCGCATCCTTCAAGCTGCTCAGCCGGCCGCCTTTGCCCATTTCTTTCTGGGTATCCGCGTCGGTCAACAGATTCAGCACCTGGAACGCTTCATCCTTGTGCTTCGTTGCCGTCGTAATCATCAATAAGGGGATTGCAGGATAGTAGCCTTTTCCAGGTGCGTCCTTAAAGCTTGGCAAGGAGGCGATGCCCCAATTCATCGGTTTGCCTTGATTAAACATTTCTTCCACCAGCCCGACGCGTGCTCCCTGGGAGACCAACATGGCTTCCCTAAACTCCTTAAAGAACATGTCCTGAGTATTGGTTGTACTGTCGTATCCGGGAATGTCAAAGAACAACTTCATCACATCATAAACCCGATTCCAGTTGCCGCTTGCATAAACGGCTTTGTTCGTTTTCGGATCGACGAGCGGCAGTGAAAGCTGCTCTCCGAGCCGGTAAGTTCCCCCGTCGAGCCCGAAGCCTTGGTATTGAGTACCGCCGGCTTCCCTCGTCAATTTTCGCGCCAGTTGGGCTGTTTCTTCCCAAGTTATGCCGTTCTTCGGGTAGGCAACGCCGAATTGGTCGAAAATATCTTTGTTGTAGAACATGGCCGAAAAATTGATGGAGTAAGGGATCGCCAACGTTTGCCCGTTTTGCCCGCGGGCTTGGATCGACTTGATTGCCGCTGTATCGAATTTGGTAAAATCCAATTTATATTTCTTGGCCAGTTCCGTCAAATCGATGTTCGCGCCCAAATCGGAAAATACAGAGACGCTGCCAAGGGCCCCGTACACAATATCAGGGAGTGTTCCGTTGGCGATCAGCGATTCGGGTGTATTATCCGCTGAAGAATGAATTAATTCCATGGTGATGTTCGGGTATTTCTTGCTTACCGGCGCAGCGATCAACCTCTGAAATTCGTCATCGCTGATGTTGGACTGATGCTGGAAAACCGTCAAGGTCATCGGTTCGCTGCTGATTTTATTTTCCGTGCCTGATGCGGCATTCCCTGCATTCCCGGCATTTTCTTTGCCGTTGCCGCCTTGCCCGCAGCCCCCAAGAACAAGCAACATGGCGGATAGCCCGACAGCCGCTAACCATTTCATCGTTTTTCTGCTTTCCACTTTGATCCCCCGCTTTGTTTTATTATGGCACCGCTTGCAGTATTCCCGCATTTGGTAAGTTATAATAGCAATTTTAGTATAGAATTCGCGAATTTTCTTCCGTTTATCTTGCTATCCTAAATAAAAAAAGCGGTTTATTTTGCACTCTACTTATGTTACATTCAATTTCGGAGGGGGTGAAACGCAATGGAGGCAAGTGTCGTTTCCCGTTATCATACATTTCCGCTGAGGGACATCGATTTTTATCCAGACCCCAACGTCAGAACCAATGTGGAGATGACGGAGCCGCATTATCACGAAATGTACGAAATTTACTATCTCATGTCGGGGGAACGCAACTATTTGATCGGCAACCGCACGCATCGGATCTCGCCGGGGGATCTGGTATTTATTCGACCGAACGAAATCCATCGGGCCACGAATACATCCGTACCCTATTATGAAAGAATCGTCGTTCATTTCGGAAAGACGTTCTTGGCCCAGGACAGCGGATGGGTAGAGGATCAACATTCGCCTTTCATCACCCATTCTTCCGTCTTATCCTTGCCTGTCAATGTGCAGAAGAGAGTCGAGGAATTGCTCCATCACATCGTGAAAGAATACGATGAACGGGACATCGGCTTCGACACGACGATCCGGTCAGCGCTTGTTGAACTGCTGATTATCGGCATCCGGCAAAACCGGGATACCATGGACAAACCGGTGGAGTATGCCACTGCGGCACATCGGAAAATATCCGGGATCGTCCGTTATATCAACGATAATTATGAATCTCCGCTGTCTTTGGAATCGCTTGCCGGACAGTTCGACATCAGCCCATATTATTTAAGCCGATTGTTCAGGAAAACTACGGGGTTTACTTATGTGGAGTACTTGACGACGGTAAGAATCAAGCATGCACAGCGGCTTCTGCGCGAAACAAGGTGGAAAGTAGGCAACATTTTGGAGAAGGTAGGCTTTCAAGATCAGAGGCATTTTGGGAAAATTTTCAAAAAAATATCCAACTGCACCCCGCTGCAATACCGCAAAATGTACCGGAAATGACCGTCAGTCGGGGATTATTCGATATGCACGCATCGAATGTCAAATAATGCGGGAATGGCCATTTTCATGGATTGAATAACGTCGTCTCTCAACGTTTCGTCAACCTCACAAATCGTCAGCGCTCGGCTGCCTTTCGCCCATCTTTCCAATGATAGTCGCGCAATATTATACCCATTTGCGTTAAGGATTTGGGACACTTCCGACAAAAACCCTTTGCGATCCGCATGATATAGAACCAAAGTCGGCTTTTCGCCCGTAAATTTGACCGGCAAATCGTCGAGCTCCTGCACTTCGGCTTTGCCGCCACCCAAAGAGCTGGCCAGCAGTTTCACGGAACGAGTAGATCCTTCGGCTTCGATCCTCACTGTATTGGGGTGATGCGCTCCGGCGGCGGCCTTTTTAAAGCTATAGACGATTCCCCTATCCGTCGCGATCTTATCGGCGCTCGGTACTTCATTGCTATCCGTTGCCAACCCCAACATTCCAGCCAACAACCCTAAATCCGTACCATGCCCTTGGTACGTTTCAGCGAACGAGCCCATCAGATGAAAGACGACACGAACCGGGGGTTCGCTGAGGATTTGCCGGGCGATGTTCCCTATACGAATGGCTCCCGCCGTATGAGAGCTGGACGGCCCAACCATGATCGGGCCAATAATTTCGAATGCGCTTGTGTATTTCACTGGGCATTCCCCGTTCCTCTCTTGCTGTTGAACACTTTCTCTTTCAGCGCCTTGCCTGTCGGAGTCCCGGCCAATCCTCCGATCCCCGTCTCGCGAAGTGATAAAGGCATTTCATTCCCTACCTCATACATGACCTGAATCACCTCGTCCGGGGGGATGATGCTTTTGACCCCCGCGAGCGCCATGTCCGCAGCGGCCAAAGCGGTTATGGCGTGAAGTCCGTTGCGGATGATACAAGGAACCTCGACGAGGCCGCCAATCGGATCGCAGACGAGCCCCAATGAATTTTTCAAAGCCAAGCCGACGGCATGCCCTGCTTGTTCCGGAGTGCCGCCGCCGATTTCCACCAGCGCGCCGGCGGCCATCGCAGTTGCGGAACCGATCTCGGCCTGACATCCGCCCGCTGCTCCGGAGATGGAGGCGGAATTCGCGATGACAAGACCGAGGGCGGCCGCTGTCATCAACGACAGGATGACGGCCTCCCGGGAGCAACGTCCGGTATCCAGCGCGTAAACCAATACGGCGGGCAAGATGCCGGCCGATCCGGCTGTGGGCGTCGCAACGATGCGCCCCATTCCCGCATTGACTTCCGAAACGGAAAGGGCGTAAGCCATCGTCATTAACGTCTCAGGATGGATAAACGTGTTTCCTTGCTTGATATATTCGTGCATGCGCCAAGCGTCCCCGCCGGTCATCCCGCTGCGGGACATAACCGGCTGCTGTATTCCTCGACGGACGGCTTCTTCCATCACCTCGAACTGTTTCTCCATCTGGGAAATAATTTCTTCTTCGGATCGCCCCGATTGCTCTTGTTCGACCTCCAACATGAGTTTCCCGATGGAGAGTTGCCGCCGTTCAGCGTCTTGAATGAGTTCTTTCAATTGTGTAAAAGCCACCTGGAATGCACATCCTTTCTTCATGCAATAAAGCATTCAGTTCTCGTATGTCAGTGGAACCTCTTGTGTCTCCTTGAACGTATTGAGGACGATCGTCGTTCGTGTCTTGAACACTCCGGGCAAAGTCCTCAGTTCCCGACTGATGATCCGATCCAAATCTTTGGTTCCCCGGCAGCGAACTTTCAACAGATAGTCATCGTCTCCCGCGACGTGATGACACTCCTGCACTTCCGGCAATTCGGCGATCCGTTGAAGGAAAAGCTGGCGATGCTCCAATTGGTCAATGGAAACGGAAATAAACGCCTTCATTTCATACCCGACCGATTCCGGATTGATGAGGGCCGCATAACCTTGGACGACCCCTTGTTCTTCCAGTCGTCTCACCCTCTCGGCGATCGCGGGACCGGACATGCCTAAATTCGCCGCCATCTCGGCCCAGGTCGCCCTTCCGTTTTCCAATAATAGTTTTAGTAATTTATAATCCAATGCATCCATGAATTATCACCATCGTTTCGTTGTTAATTTGATTATATTACATTCAAAACAATTGTCAATGTGAATATTCACTTTGTATTAATGTGTTGTCTTGTAGAAAAACCTTTTTGTGAGTAAGCTATGCATAAAACATTCGGGCGAGGTGAAGCCGCTTGTGATCGACGTATTAATCGCAGAAGACGAAGTGTGGATTCGCAGTGCGATTGTGATGATGGTAGAGAAGCTTGGCCCGCAATTTCGCGTGGTCGGAGAGACCGGGAACGGTGAAGAGGCTTGGGAATTTATCGGAAAGCATTGGCCGTCGATTCTGATTACCGATATTATGATGCCGCGCAAGGACGGATTGTGGATTGCCGAGAAAATTTACGAACGCCTTTCTCACGGCATAAATTAGAGCAAAATAAGCCGCTTTCAAGAACAATTAGCAAGAATACATGACGAATCAAGGACGATTTTGTGCTAAGCTTGTTTTGATCGGTTTCCTCGGCACTTATGAAAACTTTTTAATAAAAGGAGAGAAGTGGAAAATGGAGAACAACAGACGAGCTGCGCTGCCTGATCCGCTCTTGGCGAGCGACGGGACGCGGATTCAAACTCCGGAACAGTGGGCCGGAATCCGCCGTTCGGAAATAGTGGAATTGTTCCGTAAACATGTGTATGGCAGAGCGCCTTTGGATCGCCCGGAAAACATGAAGTTTGTTGCGGTGGAGGAAAGTACGGGCTGGATGGAAGGCAAAGCGATGAGGAAGACGGTCGATATTGTCATGGAAGGGCCGGGGGGCAGCGGCGTCATTCGCCTTTATTTGTTCGTTCCGACCGAGGCCCGGCGCCCGGTTCCGACTTTTCTGCTGATTTGCAACCGGAGAGCGGAGAATGCGGACCCCGACCGGCAAGTATTGTCTCAGTTCTGGCCTGCGGAACAGATCGTCGAGCGCGGCTATGCGGCGGCGATGTTTAATTTGAAGGATGTGGATCCGGATAAGTATGACGGGTTCAAGGACGGAGTTCACGGCATCTTCGATCCGCAGGATGTTCCCCGGCCGCCGGACGCTTGGGGGACGCTGGGAGCTTGGGCTTGGGGAGCGAGCCGGGCGATGGACTATTTCGAAACCGATCCGGATATCGATCATACGGGCGTGGGTGTGGTGGGCCAATCCCGGGGAGGCAAGACGGCGCTGTGGTGCGGAGCGCAGGATGAGCGGTTCGCGATGACGGTCAGCAACGATTCCGGCTGCGGCGGCGCCGCCATTTCGCGGGGAAAGCAAGGCGAAACGTTGCAAAATATCAATACGTCGTTCCCCCATTGGTTCTGCGAAAATTTCAAGAGCTACAACGGCAGGGAAGAAGAGTTGCCTGTCGATCAACATATGCTGCTTTCGTTGGTGGCTCCGCGGCTGCTCTATGTGGCCAGCGCTTCGGAAGATACTTGGGCCGATCCCGCATCGGAGTTTCTTGCTTGCGTGGAAGCTGGGCCGGTGTACAGGCTGCTTGGCCTTGAAGGAGTGGGGGCGTCGACAATGCCGGAGCCGGATTCTCCGCTGCATCAGGGAAGCATCGGCTATCATGTGCGGACCGGCAAACATAATTTGACCGAGTACGATTGGCATCGCTTTATGGATTTCGCGGACCGCCATATGAAGGCTCGGGCGTAGTGTTCGTACAAAAATCCCTTAATCGCCCCGCTTGGAGGGGGATTGAGGGATTTTTGCTGTTGGGAGTGCGTGGCGCGGCTCAGGAGCGGGCACGGTTGCAGGGAGTGACAGGGCGCCGGGGGACACCGATTTCTAACGATTACCGTTGACGTTATTTAGATCATTTTCGTCTCATTATGGATCTAACGATTGTTGACAGAAGTCAAAACGGTGTTCGCAGCAGCATTTCAGCATATTTTTGCGATCTCGCTCGGTTTCGTCGTCGTTGCCTTCCTGATTTGCTGGTTCCTGGGCAAAGGCGTGTTGTCCAAGCGCGATCCCGACCCGATCCCGGACTCGACTCTGCCGGACTGGATGTAGCGCCCCAAGCGCACCATGGATAAAAAACTCTAAAGTATAGAAGCCGAGAGTCGTTGCTCTTGGCTTTTTTTACCTCCTATGCTATGGTTATTACGTAATTTAAATTACGTTATTACATAATTCGGAAAGGAGAAATCGGTGCCCAAGAGGATAAACAAGCCCCGCAATGTGGTCATTTCTGTGCGATTGGACGAGCTTACGCTGCAAGCCGTTGATTTGATGATCGAGTCAGGGTTGTCGCAAAGCCGTTCCGACGCCGCTTCCCAGTTGATCGGGATCGGTGTGCAGCATTCCGGTGAATTGCTGACAAGGGCCAAAGAGCTGGCAGAGAAGGTTCGGCAGTTGAAAGACGACATGATTCAGGCGGTGAAGTCCAAAGATCTGCAGAAGGTCAAACAATTGCTGACGGATGACGCCACCTTGGTGAACGCCAAAAATTCGTCCGGCGAAACAGCAGTATTGATGGCCGCCTACTACCGGGCGAACGATATCAAACAATTGTTGGTGGAGCGCGGCGCGGAATTGGATTTGTTTGAGGCGTGTGCTGTAGGAGATGTGCAAAGGGTCCGTGAACTCGTGGAAGCGTCGCCCAAGTCCATCTCCAACCATAACCACGAAGGATATACTCCGCTTGGATTGGCCAGCCATTTCGGTAACATCGAAGTCGTTCGATTGTTGTTGCAAAATGGCGCCGACGTTCATCAATTGAGCGAAGACGGGAAGTTGAACAATACGGCGCTTCATGCGGCGATTGCCGGCAATCATCAAGAGGTGGCGGAGCTTCTGCTGGCGAATGGGGCGGACGTGAATTCGTTATGTAAAGGTTCGCTTCGCTCAGGTTTTACCGCTTTGCACATTGCTGCCTATTTCGGCAGACTATCGATCATCACATTGCTTCTGGAACAAGGCGCCGATTCTAAAGCGCTTAACCAGGCGGGACAGACGGCCGAGGATTGCGCCCGCAACAGAGGACATCTCGAAGCAGCTGAATTGCTGGCAAAGCCACGCCAAGCATCACACAAATAACCGCATCAATTAAGGAGGAGAAATCGCAATGGAAGAGATCAAATCGATGGAGCCTGAGCTGGTCAAGCAATTCGTCAACCAGGCGCACGGCAATATGGACAAGGTGGCGGAGATGCTGGAGCAGGAGCCGGGTCTGCTGAACGCAGCTTGGGATTGGGGCGGAGGCGACTGGGAGACGGCACTTGGAGCGGCAGCGCATTGCGGACGCATAGATATCGTCCGCTATTTGCTGGACCGAGGCGCACGCATCGACCTGTTTACCGCGGCGATGCTGGGGAAGCTGGATGTGGTGAAGGCACTCATTGCTGCTTGGCCGGAGTTAAGAAACGCGAAAGGGCCGCACGGAATCCCGCTGCTTGTTCACGCTAAAGCCGGGGGAGAGGAAGCTCAGCCGGTCGTAGACTTTTTGCAGCAAGGTTAGTATTCGAGGGTGTATGGGGGTTGCCCCATAAGACTCAGGATCACGACCCCTCAAATCGGACACTGAAACACGTCTTGCAACGCCACCGCGGCAGCGCCGATCAACTCGAAGTCGCTGCCGAAGGAGCTCAGCTCGATATGCATACCTTCCGTGACCGATTCCCAGCATTGTTCATAAACGATTTCCCGAATTTTGCCTAGCAATAATTCGTTTTCCTGGATCAGGCTGCCGCCCAGTACGATCGCTTCCGGATTGAAGATACCGACGAGGTTCGTAATAAAATATCCCCAATACGTCGCGAATCTGTCCATGATTTCAAGGGCAAGCGGGTCAGCTTCCTGCAAGGCATCCAACCAGATTTGGGGGCTGATCAGACGGATGTCGCCATTGGCTAGGGTCATCATTGCCGTTGATTTGCCGAGAGAAATCTCGAAAATAATGTGCGCATAAAGGGAGGGCCAGCTCAATTCTCGGGAAAGTCCTTCCCTTTCCTTCACAATGCGGGACAAGTCGCTGCGCTGCGAACCGAATTCCCCGGCACCGCCGTTCAGTCCGCGCAGCAGCATCCCGTTGGCGATGATACCGCCTCCGACGCCATTGTTCATTTTGATGCAGATCAGGTTCCGGCAATCCGCAAATTTGCCGAATCGGTGCTCCGCCAGGGCAATCGCATTCACGTCGTTATCCAGCCAAACGTTCAAACCGAACTTCTGTTCAATGGCCTGCTTCAAATGGACATTCGATAAGTTCAACCGGTAATTGAACACGACGACGCCGTTCCCTGCATGAATAATTCCCGGCATGGTCACAGAAATTCCCATGCATGCGCTAAGGTCATCGTATTGTTTAAGAAACCGCCCAATTTCTCGCAACATAAAATCAACAGCCGCCTCGCCATAGGCATCACCCATCGGAACATCGTGTCTACTGCGGATGGCAGCTTCCAGATTGAATTCGGCGATCGTCAGCATAGAATTGGCAATAGAAACGCCGATGAGAAACCGGCCGTTCGGCTCAAAACGGAGCATGACGGGCTTGCGCCCGCCGCTCGATAACCCGGTGCCGATCTCGGTGACGATCCCTTCGGCGATCAACTCGCTCACTGCCGAAGTGACTGTTGTCGGGCTGATACCATTAAATTTGGCGATTTCACTGCGCGCGATCGGCCCGCGCCTGCGGATGGTGTCCAGCACAATATGCCGATTCAGCTCTTGCATCAACTTCTGGTCGCCGGTTCTTCGTTTTTGTTTATCGTTATCCAACGCCATATAAGCTCATCCTTCGGCCTTGCTTTTTATCCCTTTATAGCTTTTTGGGGGTTAGTTATCTGCTTAAAGCTTCTGCAATTTTGCTGTTCGCTTCTTCTTCGGCTTTCATCAGTGCGGTATTCGGATCGGCGAGTGCGCCGGTAAGATACTGTTGCGTATATTTATTGTAGGCGGCGGTCGCTACGTCGTCGTACAACGAAGGGATATGATTTTCCAAAAATTTGCTCTTTAGTACCCCTTCCACATGCTTGCCCTTAACTTCCGGGAAGTTGCTGCCGAAAACTTGGGTCACGTTCGGGACATCCACAACAGGAATGTTGCCGTTCGTCGCGACAAGCGACTGCACTTCCTGATCGGTCGTCAGGAACTTAATCACTTGCATCGCCTCATCCTGGTGCGCGCTCTTCTTGCTGATCAGGAACGTCTCCATCGAAGGCTCGATAATGCCGTTATATCCCTGGAAATGCGGATAACTGGCCAAGTCCCAGTTCAAGCTGTCTTTTGCTTTGCCCGCATGGATGGCGATGAACGTATCTTGCACCCACCAAGGAATCATTGCGACTTCGCCGGCCAAGAACCGATCCAGAATCTTCGCCTGCCATTCGTTGCCGGGAACGGTATAGATTCCATGGAGCACGCTAAGAACTTTCAACGCCTTGTCGTTGTTGAACGCTGCTTTGTTCGTCTTCGGATCCACCAGGGTCAGCCCTACACCCCGCGAGAACACAGCGATATTGTTGCTGTATTGCAAGCCCGAATAGCGGATGCTGCCGTCCGAACGGGAAACTTTCTTGGCGATTTCGGTTGCCTCTTCCCAAGTCATATCGTCCTTCGGATACGCAGCGCCGAACTTGTCGAACAAATCTTTATTGTAAAATAAACCGAACGTGCTGATTTTGTGGGGGATCGCGTTTAGCTGGCCTTGGAGAGAATAAATTTTCGCCCCATTAAGCGCCACTTGGTTGTATTTGCTGAGATCGACGTTGTTTTTTTTGGCCAGCGCGGTTAAATCGACCGCATAATCAAGCTTGGTGACGGAAGGGATCTGCGCAAACCCGGCGGTGACGAGATCCGGGACGATTCCGGCAGCGAACTGTTTCTCCAATCCGTCGTCGTTGATGAACTCCACGGAAATACCCGACAACTTTTTGTCCAAAAAAGGCTTGTAGAAGTTTTCAAAATCCGCTTTGGTCATCCCGTTGGTGTACTTGCTCATCAACAGCTTGATCGGTTCCTTGGGAGGCGTGTTTGCCTTCTCGTTCGTTGGCGCCGTCGGGTTGGCCTGATTGTTCCCGGTTGCCGTGCCACTCGATGCGCTGTTTCCTCCTCCGCATGAAGCCAGGATCATGAGTGCACAGAATGAAGCCAGTAAAACCCCAAATTTTCTCATCTTCATCCGTTTTTTCCTCCCGTAATGTTCTCGTTTCTTAAGTTAATCATCCCATTGGAGAAAGTTCGTGCAAATATCGCGTCGTACCATCCTAAATTCCGCATTTTCGCACGATGTTTGCTGATTTTTAACATACCATAGTTTTTCGGATGGAGAAAGTATTTTTTTGCCTGTATCTGTTATTAGGCTTTCGCCCTGTCACAGGTTGCAAGGGTGCATATATTGTGACAGGGTTTCATTTGGCTCCCAAGGGGCAAAGGACGGTGTAATGCATGGCGGGAATTCAGACAATTAGCGGTAAATGGCAAAAAACGAAGGTGCTGCTGCGAAGCAAAGACATGAAAAATTACATTCCGGAGACAAAACTGCTTGATTTGAACAATCTGAAAAACATGCTGGAAACATATAAAATGGTTTATATCAAGCCCAATAACGGCACCGGCGGGTTCGGGGTGATGCGGGTGGCCATGAAGAAGCCGGAGGGAAGCAAAGCTTGCTTCGAATGCCGAGGCGGATTCCGATCGCAGACGTTCACTACTTATCGCGGTTTGTACCGGGCTTTGGTGAAGCGGGCGGGGAAGCGTTCTTTTATCGTGCAAAAAGGAGTTCATCTGCTGAAATATCACGGCCGTCCGTTCGACATCCGCATCATGGTGCAGCAGAACAAAGCCGGGGAGTGGGTGCCGACGGGTCAGGTCGGGCGGGTCGCCCATCCGAAGAAAATTGTGACCAACTTCCATAACGGCGGCCGTCCGCTGCCGCTGCATGTGCTGCTCACCGCCTACATGGGCAAGAAGAAGACCGCCGCCACGATCGGCGAACTGAATGATGTCAGCTTGAAAGCGGCGAAGTCTCTTCAGGTCCGCTACAAGCGGATCAAGGAAATCGGCGTCGACATCGGTCTGGACAACAAGCTGAATCCGTGGATCATCGAGGTGAATACGCGGCCGGATCGGTACATTTTCAACCAGTTGAAGGATAAAAGCATGTATCGGCGCATTTGCCGTTATGCCGTTGGGTACGGACGCTTGCCGGCGAAGCGGGCTGCAGCCCCCGTTAAGAAAGCGCGTCGGCGGTAAGGGTGCGTAAGGGTGCGGGGCAGCCGGTGCTTCCTCGCGTTTCCTCGCCGCAGGGGCGTGGCAGTGGCTTCCCATTGTAACGGCCACCACGGCAGCTTAAACGGCAAAAAGTGCACTCCTGCAACTGTAGCGACCACCATAGCAGCTTAGACAGCCAATATGCCGAATTCGTCCTTCGACGGACGCTCTAAGCTGCGCTGGTGGCCGTTAGGAACTGCGTGCCCCCCGAACACCGCTCTAAGCTGCGTTCTTGGCCGTTACCGAGTTGCTTCCTCCTCATTGCAACGCCTGCCCCACTCGACACGGGCGGACATCACCTTGTATACTTTAACCAAACGTTTCAAGGAGGCGAACTCGTGTCATTCCACATTAGAGTCCGACCAACGGCACTAATTATTGAGAATGGGAGTGTTTTGCTCATCGAATATGAAGAAAATAGCCAGTACCACTATAACCTGCCGGGCGGAGGCGCGGAACCGGGGGAGACGATCACGGATGCGCTGAAGCGGGAGTTGAAGGAAGAAGCCAGCACCGAAGTCGAGGTCGGATCGATTGCATTTGTTTACGAATACTGTCCCCATAAGCAATCCGGCGAATATGACGC
>JAJFMO010000020.1 GCA_020697475.1 Paenibacillaceae bacterium
ACTCCATCCGCGGAGGATCGCGGCAGATAACGGCCGATAAGCCGTTAAAGTGCCGCCTAGAGGCGCGGCCCTAGCAGATAACGGCATAAATGCCGTAAAATGACTCCTTCCACTTAGGATCGTGGTAGATAACGGCCTATATGCCGTAAAGTGACTCTTTCCGCGGAGGATCGCGGCAGATAACGGCCGGAATGCCGTTAAAGTCCCGCCTAGAGGCGTGACCCAAGTAGATAACGGCATAACTGCCGTAAAATGGCTCCTTCCGCGGAGGATCGCGGCAGATAACGGCCGGAATGCCGTTAGAGCACCGCCTAGAGGCGCGGCCCAAGCAAATAACGGCATATATGCCGTAAAGTCACTCCTTCCGCGGAGGAATGCGGCAGATAGCGGCCGATAAGCCGTTAAAGTGCCGCCAAGAGGCGCGGCCCTAGCAAATAACGGCCTATATGCCGTTAAAGCCCCGCCAAGAGGCGCGGTCCTAGCAGATAACGGCCGATATCCCGCTAAAGTGCAATGGGGTACGAAACTTGCGAAAAAGCAGCAAAGTAACGTACTACTGAGGTCGCGGCTGGGCGGAATGTTGGTTTAAACTAAAATTGGTTTTAAAAATGGCTGGAAAAGTGTGTGTTGCGCCCAAGGTGATAGGTTGATGGGATAGTGTGGGTCTAAGACCAAAAATAGCTTAAAAGTTACCAAAAGTGCTCGTGGCGAGAGTGCTAAGGCCAAATTTGGCCTTAGAATCTCCAAGTTGGGACAAAAAGGTGAACTAAGGCCAATAATGGCACTAATCGGTTCGGAAGTTAGGTATCAGGAGATTTTTAGACCGAATCCGGCCTTAAAACCGATATATTGAAAGAAGCATGGGGACTAGGGCCATAATTGGTCTTATACCGACGGGTTAAATGGTATGCGTTAAGCCTAAGGCTAATAAAGGCCTTAACCTGTACGTTCGAAGGGCGAGTATGGGATGAGCGCGTGTAAGCGGTGAGTTAAGGCCATAATCGGCCTGAAAATCCCCAGAAATTAAGGCTTGCCATATCTACATAAAAATTGTATCTTACCGATATGATGAAATAGTTGGGGGTGACATTTTGTCTAACGCGAACAAATGCAATGTCCTGCTCATCCTGTGCGACGACATGGGATACTCCGATCTGGGCTGCTACGGCGGCGAGATCGATACGCCGAATTTGGATCGGCTGGCGGCGGACGGAATGCGGTTTACCCGGTTTTACAACACAGCTCGCTGCGCCCCGTCCCGTGCCTCTCTGCTGACCGGACTGCATCCGCATCAAACGGGGATCGGCATCCTCACCTATAACGATGGCCCCGACGGCTATCCCGGCAACCTCAACCAACGCTGCGTGACGATGGCCGAGGTGCTGAAGAGCGAAGGGTACCGCACCTATATGTCGGGCAAATGGCATCTGGCTAATGACGTCGAGAATGTCAACGACACTTGGCCGCTGCAACGAGGCTTCGACCGGTATTTCGGCACGCTGACCGGCTCGGGCAGCTTTTACCATCCGCACACGCTCACGCGAGGTAACGAAAGTGCGGACGAGGAGACAAGGCGCCCGGGATTTTATTACACCGACGCGATTAGCGAAGAGGCGGTTCAATCCCTGGAGGATCATTTCACAGATCATTCCGACAAGCCGTTCTTCCAGTACGTCGCCTATACGGCCCCGCATTGGCCGCTTCATGCGCCGCCGGAGACGGTCGCCAAGTACCGTGGCCGATTCGATCAGGGCTGGGACGTGCTCCGGCGCGAGCGCTTCGAGCGGATGCAGCAACTCGGGGTCGTCCCCGCCCAGACGAAGCTCTCGGAACGCGATCCCGCCATTCCGGCATGGGAGGACGCGTCAAACCGCGAATGGCTGCTGAGATGCATGGAAGTTTATGCGGCTCAAGTGGATCGGATGGATCAAGGAATCGGCAAAATCATCGACGTCCTTGAACGCCAAAAGCAGCTGGAAAATACGCTGATCCTCTTCCTGTCCGACAACGGCGGCTGCAACGAGCAAATTCATCCGCATCCCGTTCCTGGTACGGACCTCCTGTCGGTGACCCATACCCATCAAGGCGAACCGATCTGGCTGGGTAATTACCCCGACAAAACACCGGGCGACGAAAACACGTTCCAAACGTACGGAGATTGGGCGAACTTATCCAATACGCCGTATCGGCTGTACAAATCTTGGGTGCACGAAGGCGGAATCTCCGCTCCGCTCATTATCCACGGGCCCAAATCGCTCATCAGTCCGGGAACGATCAACCAATCCCCAGGCCAGCTGACAGACATTCTGCCAACCATACTGGCTGCAACGGATACCCCTTATCCTGCGCGATATGGCGAACGGGATATTTTACCCCTGGAGGGGATCAGTTTGCTGAAGCCGGGCGAAGATCCTTCACACAAAGATCGCTGCCTATACTGGGAACACCAAGGCAACGCCGCCATTCGGCGAGGCGACTGGAAGCTCGTTCGCAACTATCCGGGACCGTGGGAACTGTACGATATGAGCAACGACGCCACCGAGATGCGCGACCGCGCGAGTGAACAACCGCAGCTTGTCGCCGAACTTGCCGCGGAATATGAAGCTTGGGCGAAGCGTTGCGGGGTGATCCCGCGTGAGCAAATTCTCGCCATCCCCGGGCGAATTACCGTCCCTTCGGACTATTTCGGCTGGATGATCTGACGCAAGAAGCAATACAGTACATTTTCCCAAATCGAAAGGAGAACTTTTACAATGCCTAAAACATTCAGACCCCCCGCAGTTCCACTGATCACCGTCGACCCCTATTTAAATATTTGGTCTGCGGCCAACCAGCTGTTTGACAACGAGACAAAGCATTGGACGGGTAAAAATAACGGCATGGTCGGGATGGCAAAAATCGACGGTCAAGTGTGGCGCTTCATGGGCGGCTATGATCGCCGAAGCGATTTCGAGACGATCGATTGCCCGACGATGAACCAAGTGAGCCTCCAGGTGCGCGCGCTGTCGAGCATCTATACGTTCGAGGCTGCGGGAATCCGCTTGACGGTTGATTTCACGACCCCGTTGCTGCCGGACGATCTGGATATTCTTGCCCGCCCGGCATCCTATGTGACGTTGAGCGCGCAATCGATCGACGGGAAACCGCACCAAGTGGAGCTGTATTACGACGTATCCGGCGAATTGTGCGTCGATTACCCGCTGCAGGAAGTGATACCGTCCCGCCAGACGTTGGACAACGGCGCGGTCGCACTCAAGATGGGCACAACCACACAAGACATACTGCGCCGTTCGGGCGACGACATTCGCATCGATTGGGGCTATGTTTATTTAACCGCATCGACCGCTCACCCGGTGACGACGCTGATTTCCGATAGCGGCGCCCGGGCGCGCTTTGTCAACAACGGTGCGCTTGATCGCACCGACGATTCCAACTTCCCCCGCGCCATCCTGGACGGAATGCCGATTCTCGCTACGCTTACCGATCTCGGCACAGTCGGCTCGGAAGCGCGCAGCACCTATATCATCGTCGCTTATGACGACATCCTGTCGATTGAATACTTCGGCACGAGGCTGCCCGGCTACTGGCGCCGCACCTTGCCGACGGCCGAGAGTCTGCTGCTGGCTGCTCACCGCGACCACGCCGACCTCATGGCGCGCAGCGCCGCTTTCAACGAACGGTTGGAAGCCGATGCGCTTGCCTCTGGCGGCCGCAAATACGCAGACATGCTCGCGCTCGCTTACCGGCAGTCGGTGGCTGCTCACAAGATTGTGGCTGACGAAAACGGGGACATCCTGTTCCTGTCCAAAGAGAACTTGAGCAACGGCTGCATCAACACGGTCGACGTCAGTTACCCGTCGATCCCGCTTTACTTACTATACAACCCGGAGCTGGTCAAAGGCTTGATGCGCGGCATATTCCGCTACGCGGCATCCGATGCTTGGCCCTACGACTTCGCACCGCACGACATCGGCCGCTACCCGCTCGCCAACGGCCAAGTGTACGGCATGGCGATGCATCGCCAAATGCCGATCGAAGAGTGCGGCAACATGCTGCTCATGGCTGCCACACTGGCGAAAGCCGAAGGCAACGCCGACTTCGCCGCGCAAAACTGGGAGCTGCTGTCGAAATGGTGTGGCTATTTGCGGGAGAACGGGATGGACCCCGGCAACCAGCTGTGCACCGACGATTTCGGCGGCCACCTGGCGCACAACGCCAACTTGTCGATCAAAGCGATCGTGGCGATCGCCGCATACGGCTTGCTGTGCGGGATGAGAGGAGACGAAGGGGCGAAAGAGGCGCACCTCGCCGAAGCGGCGAAGATGGCGCAAGAATGGGAAAAGATGGCGCGCGAGGGAGACCATTATCGTCTTGCCTTTGACTCCGAAGGCTCCTGGAGCTTAAAGTACAACCTGGTTTGGGATACGATGCTTGGCTTAAACGTGTTCCCGCCGGAAATCCGCAAACGCGAAGTCGCCTATTATATTCGTCAACGCAACCGTTATGGGACTCCGCTGGACAATCGCAAGACTTACACGAAGTCGGATTGGCTTCTATGGTCGGCGGCGATGGCCGAAAGCCAAGAAGATTTTGCCGCGCTGATCGAGCCGCTATGGCTTTTCCAGCACGAAACAGGCAGCCGTGTGCCAACCACAGACTGGTACTATACGATCGACGGCAGGATGACGGGATTCGTCAATCGGTCCGTTGTCGGCGGCTTGTTCATCAAGGTGCTGGCCGACAAGTGGGCGAATGCAGGGGGAGCCGTTTAACGGCCCCCTTCTTTGCCTTGATTCATTTTAAACAAGTGAATTTTGAAAAATATGACTTTTAAAAGGAGGTGAGGACGATGCGAATAACGTCTCGATGCGAATGATAGCGCTTTAAATTATTGTGGAAGGCCGGTAGGCCGAAGCGATTGTTTGCAAAGACTACGTAAAACCTGTGCATATGCGGGGTTGCTTTATGTCGTGTTTGCGATCAGTGGAACTCAGGCGGCAAGTGCAACAAATTGTCCCCAAAACATTCACCCAACCAAAAAAATTACCCAATTGGAGGCACTAATGAAATCAACTTTTACAATTCTACTAACCATAATTTTGTCCATGGCGATCGGCTTGTCCGGTTGCGGTTCGGCGTCCAAACAAGCGTCTGCTCCAGCCAATTCAAGCAATTCCGGCGATTCGGGCAAGGATGGCGGCAAAGCGCCGGCGATTGTCGTCCCCAACGATCCGGTTACATTGACCTTCTTTGTCAGCGCAGTAAAATTAACCGACGCGGAGTTCCAGGACTTCTTCGTCACTCCTTTGCAAAAAGCGCATCCGAATATCACTCTGCAGAAACTTGACGGCAAACTGGATGAGCTAATCGGCGGCGGGACGACACCCGATATCATCCTCACCGACAACGACTGGTTCCAGCCGATCAAGAAGCTCGGTATCCCGCTTGACCTGGACGGATTGATCAAAAGTTTCAACTTCGATTTGAAGCCTTTCGTGCCCGAAGCGATCACTGCGATCCAGCATCTCGACGAACAAGGGCACATGAAAGCCGTCCCGTTCCGGATGAACGCAGGCGCGATGTTTTATAACAAAGACATTTTTGACAAATTTGGGGTTCCGTATCCGAAAGACGGCATGACGTGGGACGACGTGCTCGCCGCATCCCGCAAAATTACACGTGTCGAGTCGGACGGCACCAATTATGTCGGTTGGGACCCGGGATTCCCCGATGCGGTCGAAAGCCCGTTCAGCCAGCCGTTCGTCGATCCGAAGACGAATAAAGCTCTGATTGATACGCCGATTTATAAAAAAGTGATGGAAATGATCAAGAAGCAATACGATATGCCGGGCTTCCTTGGCCCCAAGTCGAAGTATACGTACGGCCCCAATTCGTTCATGAAAGATCAGAATCTGGCGATGATTACCGAATGGATGATCAAAATGACCGGCCCGCTGATCGACGCCTACAACGCCGGAACGTTCCAAAACTGGGATATGGTGACGATCCCCAACTTCCCGGAAAACGCAGGCAAAGGGCGCCATGCTTTGACGAGCTTGCTGCTTGTATCGCAGACGACGAAGTATAAAGAGCAGGCGATGCAAGTCATTCAGACCGTCACTTCGCCGGAAAATCAATTGTTCATGAGCAAAAGCGACTCGATCCCGGTGCTGACCGACACGAACATCACCAAACAGTACGGAGTCAACGTCCCGGCGCTGAAAGGGAAAAATACGGCGAGCATTTTCAAGTTCAAATGGTCGCAAACTCCGCCTCCGAATTTGAACGACAAGGATGTGCAACCGTTCATTCGCGCTCTGCGCAAGGAAATTGCCGTGAACAAGAAGGATATCAACAGCGCGCTCCGGGAAGCGCAGGATGCGGCTGACAAGAAGCTGGCGGAATTGCAGGCAACGCAATAAGTTTATAGAGAGACAGGAGCAGGGAGAACCATGGAGGATCAGAACAAATTTTCGGGTAAAAAGATGGATCGACGCAAGTTTCTAAAAAAGAGCGGGATCGCCGCTGGGGTAGTGATTGGAGCCGGACTTCTCGGCTCCTGCTCGCTGTGGAAAATGGAGAAATCGACGTCCACCGTGCCCGAGCCGCCGACGGAAGCCGATTCCGGACAGACGTCCTCCGATCAAGCGTCAGCGGGCTCGAGCGGGGAACCGCCATTCATCGCTTATCCGTTCAAGCTGGGGATCGCCTCCGGCGATCCGCTGCCGGACGGAGTCGTGCTGTGGACCCGGCTGGCGCCGGCACCGACCAGCACAAACGGCGGGATGCCGAATGAGCCGTACAACGTGCAATGGGAGGTCGCAGAAGACGAGCAATTCGCACACATCGTCAAGAGCGGGACGGAGAAAGCGACGCCCCAATATGCGCACTCGGTTCATGCTGAAGTGAGCGGTTTGAAGTCCGATCGATGGTATTACTACCGCTTCAAGGCGGGGTCGGAGGTGAGTCCGACCGGGCGAACCAAAACGGCGCCCGCTGCGGGCGCCGACATCAAGAAGCTGAACTTTGCCTTCGCCTCGTGCCAGAACTTCCCGGCAGGCTATTTCAGCGCATACGACCATTTGGTCAAAGAGGACATCGAAGCCGTCATTTTCCTCGGGGATTACATCTACGAGGGAGCCGGTGGCACGATCAAGGGGAGGCAGCATTTTCCGAATAAGGCGATTCATACGCTCTCGGACTACCGGCTTCGTTACGGCCAGTACAAGGTCGATCCCGGACTGCAGGCTGCGCATGCGGCGTTCCCGTGGATTGTTGCGCCCGACGACCACGAAGTGCGCAACGATTGGACGAACGACGGCCCGCCGTACGACGATACGAAAGATTTTCTCGAACGACGCGCTGCGGCGTACCAGGCGTACTACGAGCATATGCCGCTGCGCAAGGCGGCGTTGCCCAAAGGGCCGGACATGCAGCTTTACCGCCGGTTCACCTATGGCAATCTCGCGGAGTTCAGCGTACTCGATACGAGGCAATTCCGCTCGCATTACGCTTGCGGCGAAGGCAACATCCGCGCCAACTGCGACGAGCGGCTCGATCCGACACGCTCGATCATGGGCGCCGATCAAGAGAAATGGCTGTTCGACGGGTTGGCCAAGTCGAAAGCTCGCTGGAACGTCATCCCGCAGCAAGTGATGATGGCGCAGCGGGATCGCGAACCGGGTTCAGGCGTCGCCTATCAGATTGACAAGTGGGACGGCTACGTCGCTTCCCGTGATCGATTATTTAAGCACGTTAAAGATAGCAAGATTAAGAATTTCGTCGTCTTGTCTGGCGATCAGCATAACAATTGGGTTAATTTGCTGAAGGATGATTTCAACGACGAGAAGTCGGCCATCCTCGGTGTCGAATTTCTCGGAACGAGCATCACCTCCGGCGGCAACGGCTCGGACATGAACGAGGATGGGCGCTCATCGTTGGCTGAAAATCCGCACATGGTCTTTTTCAACGATCAGCGGGGGTATGTCGTCTGCCAAGTGACCCCTGATCAGTGGAGAACGGATTTCCGTGTATTGAGTTATGTGAACAAGCAGGGCTCCCCCATCAAGACGCGCGCCTCTTTCGTCATCGCGAACGGGGTTCCGGGAGTCAGACAGCTGTAAAAATTAGATTGAAAAATGCCGGAAATAAAGAGAGAATAGCAACAGGATGGATAGGTTTTGCACTATGGCGGATACACAGAGGGAGTTGGAGAGATGGAAGTGAAAGACAGCAAGCTGGAAACCCGGTGCCTCCATTCGTTGGCGAAGGTGTTTCCCGATTTGGAATTGACGGAACCACCGATTGGCAGAAGGAGCGCCTTGCTTGACGAGGTCGTTTCATTCCAAGTTGCTTTTAGGGCTACTCAAGGCAACAAACCGATCAAATTTATTCGAGTGCGGGTCGAATCGGAATTGGCGGAGCGGTCGACGGTGCGTCTGGTCGGCTTGTCTCCTTCGGAAATGCCGAATTACAGCCTTCATGACGATAACGTGCTCCGCGGCAAACCCGGATTGTTCCCCGATCCGCTGTATCCCATTTCGGAGACGGACGGGGTGGCGGCTGTTGTCGGGCAATGGCGCTCGTTGTGGGTAAGTGTGGATTTGCGCGGGCGTTCATCTGATGAAGTTGCGCCCGGGTTTCATGTTGTCACAGTCGTTTTCGAGTTGGAAAATGGCGAGCGGCTCGCGGAAGAAGCGATGGGGCTCGACGTGATCGGTGCAAAGCTTCCGGCTCAGCAATTGAAGCATACGGAATGGTTCCATACGGATTGTTTGGCGAACTATTACGGGGATGAAGTGTTCAGTGAAGGACATTGGCGACGGATCGAACAGTTTATCAAGACGGCGGCCGATCACGGAATCAATATGCTGCTGACCCCGATTTTCACCCCTCCGCTGGATACGAAGGTGGGCGGGGAGCGTCCGACGGTTCAGTTGATTGACGTTTACGTCGAGGGTGGCGGCAAGTATCGTTTCGGCTTCGATCGGCTTACACGTTGGATCGAATTATGCGAGCGGGCGGGCATCCGCTATTTCGAATTTTCCCATTTGTTTACCCAATGGGGAGCCGCCCATGCGCCGAAAATTGTGGCGACGAATCCCGACGGCACGACCACACGCATCTTCGGCTGGGAAACGGATGCCGCGGGTGAGGAGTATGCCGGATTCCTTGGGCAATTTTTGCCGCAACTGGTGCAGTACTTGAAAGATCGCGGTATCGCCGCCGAACGCTGCTATTTTCATATTTCGGACGAGCCGCGTATTGCCCATATGGATTCTTACCGCAAGGCGAAAGATTTGGCGAGCCGATATTTAACGGGGTTTATGATTATCGACGCATTGTCGAATTTCGAGTTTTACGAAAGCGGGCTGGTTCCTCATCCGGTGCCGTCCAGCAACCATATTGAGCCGTTTCTGGAAGCCAACATTCCGCAGCTGTGGACGTACTATTGCTGCAGTCAGTTCAAGGACGTGTCGAACCGCTTCTTCGACATGCCGTCGGCGCGCAACCGGATCATCGGGATGCAGCTGTACAAGTTCCAAATCGATGGGTTTTTGCATTGGGGCTACAACTTCTGGAATTCGCAATTTTCGATCAAACCGATCGACCCGTTTCGCGTAACCGACGCCGACTTTGCTTTTCCTTCGGGCGACGCCTTCCTCGTCTATCCCGGGGAAGAAGGACCGATTGCGTCGATACGCATGGAAGTGTTTTACGAAGCGTTGCAGGATTTGCGCAGCCTGGAACTGTTGGAATCGCTGATCGGGCGCGAGAAGACGATGCAGCTGTTGGAGGAAGGCTTGGAGCAGAAGATCACATTCGACCGTTATCCGCAAGACGCCGACTGGCTGTTGGATCGCCGGGAAAAGATCAATGAGGCGATTCGAGCGGCGAAGGCATAATTTCGGTCCGGCAAATTGTGACAAGTAGGGCGACTGTACTTAATGCGGTGAATTTATGTAGATGAGGAGAATCGGCATGTCAAAAATCGATATTCCGAAACAATGGCGGGTTGAGCGAATCGAATGGGCGATGCTTCCGGGGAGACGTCCTCGTGAAGCGGGCTGCAACGCCCGGTTGGGCGTGCATGGACAGAATGTGGCGGCACGGATTGGCCGGGTAACGATCGGCGGTGTCAGCGGCTTCGGCTGGACACGGGTCGGGCGCGAGCAGGCGGAAGCATGGATTGGTCGGTCGGCTAACGAGTTGTTCGACGAAGAAGGGAAAGTTCAACGGGAATTCCGTGGATTCGAATACCCTCTGCTCGATTGGCTGGGACGCGTGGCCGGTAAGCCGGTGTTTCGCCTGTTCGGGTCGGCGGATGCTTCTTCGCAATCGCCTGTTGATGTACCCTGCTACGACACTACTCTTTACTTCGACGATCTTCATCTGAGCGACACGGGAGCGGCCGTCGATTTGCTGAAACGAGAGGCAGCGGAAGGTTTGGCGCTCGGCCATCGCCACTTCAAGATTAAAGTCGGCCGCGGCGCACGTTGGATGGAGCATGCGGATGGACTTGCCCGGGATATCGCAATCATCCATGGGGTGCGGGAGACGATCGGCGCGAACGGCCGCATCATGATTGACGCCAACAACGGCTATACGTTGAACGGGACGAAAGAAGTGTTGGCGGCGACGGCGGGCGCTCGGCTGTATTGGCTGGAGGAAGCTTTTCACGAGGATAAAATTTTGTACGAAGACTTGCGGCAATGGATGGCGAAGGAAGGGCTGAACGCTCTGATCGCCGACGGCGAAGGGCAGGCGTCTCCCAGCTTGGTGGAATGGGCCGAGCAGGGGGTAATCGACGTGGTGCAGTATGACATATTCGGTTATGGCTTCTGCGCTTGGATAGAACTCGGCCGAAAGCTCGACGCCAGCCATGTGAAGTCGGCGCCGCACAGCTACGGCAATGTGTTCGGCAACTATGCCTCCGGCCACTTGGCCGCCGCGATTGCAGGCTACCAATTCGAAGAGTGGGATCCTGTGGCTGTGGAGGGGCTTGACGACAGCGCCTATGCGGTTCGCGACGGGATTGTGCGTCTGCCGGAAACGCCCGGATTCGGGTTGCAGCTCGACGACGGTTACTTTGCGCGCAAGCGTGAGGAGACGGGCTGGCTCGTCGGGAAGTAAAGGCGTAAAGGCCATCGATGGGAGGAGGATCCGCATTGAGCGATTCAGAGAAGCGAGTCAAGCCGAATGTATTGCTGATTACAGTAGACCATTGGCCCGGGAATCTGCTGGGCTGTGAAGGCCACGAAGAGGTGCAGACGCCAACGCTGGATGCGCTGGCGAAGTGCGGCGTTCGGTTTACCCGGGCGTATAGTACGACGCCGGTGTGCATTCCCGCCCGGCGGGAGCTCATGACCGGTCTCAGTGCCCGAAGCCATGGGGATCGGTCGTTCCAGGAGCGGTTGGAGATGCCGTCAGTAACGACTCTGCCCCAGGCGTTCCGCGATCAAGGTTATCAGGCGTATGCCGTAGGCAAGTTGCACGTCTACCCTCAGCGTTCGCGAATCGGTTTCGACGACGTACTTCTGAACGAAGAAGGGCGAAAGGTGAATTTTCCTCATGAGATGAGAGAGGACGACTATACCCGGTTCCTCAACCGTGCCGGATATGCGGGAACGGACTATGCCCACGCCATGTCCAACAACAACTATTTGGTCAGACCTTGGCATCTGCCGGAAGAAATGCATCCCACCTACTGGACGGCAGCCCAGATGTGCGAGCAGATCCTGCGGAAGGATCCAAGCAGGCCGGCTTTCTGGTATTGCGGGTTTACGGCGCCTCATCCGCCGCTCGTACCTCCGCAGGTTTTTCTGGATATGTACCGCGACGTCGAGCCGGAACAGCCGGCTGTTGGGGAATGGGCGAAACAGTTCGAAGATCTGCCATATGCTCTCCAATATTACAGCAGTCTCTACGATCTCAAATCTGACAGATCCGTCCGAGATGCGTTAAGGGGCTTCTATGCTTCCTGTACACAGATTGATCATGCGATCCGCCTGATCATCGGCACGCTGCGGGAAGAGAAACTGCTGGACCAAACGATTATCGCCTTTGTATCGGATCATGGAGACATGTTGGGTCGTCATGGACTTTGGGCTAAAAATGTGTTTTACGAGCCGTCCTGCCGGGTACCGCTTCTCATCGTCCCGACATTGGATGATTCCTCGTTCGGGTTTAACGCGACGGACGAACGACTGATCGAGCTAAGGGACATCATGCCGACGCTGCTGGATATGTGCGGCTTGGACGTTCCGGCCTCGGTGGAGGGATTCTCATTGGCCAATCGGAACAATCGGCGTGATGAAGTCTACGGCGAGCTATGGGAAGACGACCGTGCAACGCGCATGATCTGTACGGATCGCTATAAGCTGGTCTATTATGCCGTTGGCAATCGGATCCAACTGTTCGATCTTCAGGAAGATCCACAGGAACTGAACGACCTTGCGAATGATCCTTTATATAAGGAAGTGCTGCAAGAATTGACGGAAAGGCTGATGTCGCGGTTGTACGGCCAAGATTTGCATTGGGTGAAAGAAGGGGAGATTGCCGGACGCCCCGATCAGCCCTTCGAATTCAAGCCGGTTCATCCGAATTGCGGCGTCTTGAAAAATCGGGATCTCCTTATTCAAAGAGGCTTGAGATAAGCGGCTGTCTTCCCCTGCACCCCATCAACAGCCTATTCCTGATACAGCGCAAATCGCCGATAACCGTCCAACGCGAATGGCGCGGAAGGCACCGCCCATGGCTCGCCAAGCTCCGAGAACAGCTTGCCTTCCGCCGCCGCACGGGCGATCACTACAGAAAGCCGCTCCCAATACTCCACAGGCAGCGGATGAATTGCCTTCGCCGACTCGAACGCTCCGTTGGTCGCCTGCACGAAGCTGCGGCAGGCGTCGACCGGGCAATACAGCGTCTTCTGCCCGGCATCCCCGGCCGCGATCGCTTCCATCAAATTCATATACATATTGCGCGTCAAATCTTCTTTTGGGAACTCCAACACCCGCTCGTTGCCGTCCGCACCCACGACCTTCAACCGATGGCCATAGTCCCATACCATTTTCCCCGCCGTTCCATGCGCAACCAGTTGCGGCGTATCGCTCGAGCTGTGGCACAGCGTCGCATAAAACCGCACGTCCACGCCGCACGCCGTCTCGATCCGCACGCACGACGTATCTTCCGCATCAATCGCATGCCCATGGTACAGCTCCGCCTGCACGCGCACCGGCGCCGCTTTCGCGGGATCGCCCATCCCCGCAGCATAAAGACAGTTATTGAGCAAATGGCTGAACGGATTGTTCATCGTCCCATCGAGAACGTACTGCCCCGATTGGGTCAGTTTCCCCGCCCACGCCGTCCTCGCGTAGTACTCGTCGGTGCGGTGCCACAACCCGGTTCCCGTCACCTGCTTCAACTCTCCCACGGCTCCATCTCGAAGCAACTCCAGCAGCTTGCGAAACGCATTAATTCCCGTCATCTGAAAAGAAACGGAGCAAAGTTTCCCCGTACGCCGTGAAACTTCGGCCATCTCTTCAACATCCTGGACGGTCACCGCCGGCGGTTTCTCCGTCAATGCATGCATGCCGTGCTCCATCGCATAGACGCACATCGGCTTATGCAGCGCGATTGGAGTAGCGATCGCCACGAAGTCGATTTCCGGATGCGCCTGAATCATTTCCCGGTAATCGACATATGGCTTCACCCCGATTCCGACGAGACTATCGTAATAGGGGCGGTTCGCCTCCGGATTCGGTTCGGCGAATGCGACACACTTCAGCCGTCTCTCGGACGCATGCTCCACCATTTGTTTCGTATGGTTTTTCCCGAACCCGCCGATCCCGATCAATGCCGCATTGTATTGTTTCATCCCTCGTTCGCTCCTTATGCCGATTTGCCGACATTATCCTCCTGAATATGGACGTATGTCAATCGAATTCAAGAAGCTTTTTCGCGGATTGGGAAGGCAAAAAACATTTGGCGCGTTTGTCCATTTCTGATAACATGATCTCTGATAGGATAGCCCGATTCCCTGGAACAAGGAGATGAGAAACTTGGCGAAAACTCCGCACGTCATCATCATTATGGCCGACCAATTGCGCAAGGACGCCATCGGCGAGCAATATACCCCGCATATCCATGCGCTGCGGCAGCAAAGCTTCGATTTCGAACGGACGTATTGCGCTTCACCGCTGTGCGTGCCGGCCCGCGGCGCCTTCTTTACAGGCACTTATCCGAACGTGAACGGCAGCCTGATCAACCCCGGCAAGACGAAAGACCGGGTTCACGGAATTGTCAATCCGGAGCGGCCCAATTTGTACGAGCTGATGGAATCGGATTGGGATAGCTGGCAT
>JAJFMO010000445.1 GCA_020697475.1 Paenibacillaceae bacterium
CATCGCTCACACTAAAGCTTAGCCCCGTCTCTCCCCCAGATACCGCAACATCGCATGTGTCCGATCGCGTCACCTTATCGCCGTCCGTCGCGACGAAATAGCAGCTTACCGAATCGTACGTCAGCAAGTAAGGCGGGTCGATTCGGTAGCGGAACAAGCCGTCTTTCCGATCCTTTTTCAACCGGATTTCGACATATTCCCCTTCCCCGCCGATGCGATAAAACAGCAAAACCCGCTTCGCCAACACCCCGCTCGATTCATCCGCCTCTGCGACAAGCTCTAATGCCTCCCCATGCTGCACGGCCGCAAGCGAGGTTAAGTTCCGAATCTGCGGTGCCACATCCGGGACCTGCACTCGCTGCGGCGGGACTTGATCGGCCCTGACCTCACCCGGAGTAGGGACCTCCACTCTACTGCTCATCTTAACCATCTCGTGGCTGCCATGTTGTGGAAACGTGTATACAATTCCTTTTTCACAAGCTAAATCCAGGGCATTCGCATTATAGTTCGCGATTGCGATCTCATGTCCCGCCTTCGTCACCAGGACGACCGTCCGCTGCTTGGTGTTCATCATCTCCCCCTGCAGACGAACGATCTGTTCGTTCTCCGTGAGCGTTGTTCCGTATTTGGCGTTGAAATCGGCCACTGTCTTGTCCGCATTCGCTGCGTTGGCGATCCAGAACACCATCGTTTCCCCCGGAGGAATTGCGGCTCCGTCCTCGTCAGGGTGCCAAATTTTATCGAACTCCGGCCGGCTCGGGTAGCGCAGATGAACGTCGAAATCGCGAAGCGCGAACGGTCGGTCCGTATTATTGTATACCTCGATAAAATTGTACAGAGGTTCGTTGTCCACCCGTTCCGAGTCAATCACCAGTTCCGTGATGAGCAAGTGGGGATGCAAGTGGAGCTGTGAGGTATTAGCCATTCAAGTTTCTCCTCTCCAAGGGACGCCGTTTAGGGCGACGACGGTTTTTCGTTCCATTATAGCAAAATTCCGCTATACTAGAATTAATGTTTAAGAGGAGTGTGACCTATGGACAACGAAACGAAGCAGCTGTGGCTGCCCAAACTGTTTGGCGATAATATGGTGATTCAGCAGGGCAAAGAAGCTGCCGTGTGGGGGCGGGCTGCGGCCGGTCAGCAGGTAACCGTGCGGATGGCAGGGCAGGAGAAACGCACTGCGACCGGGTCCGATGGTCGATGGCTAGTACATCTCGATCCGCTGCCTTACGGAGGACCACACATACTGCAGGTTTCCTGCGGGCAAGAAGTGATCGCGTACTCGGATGTTTACCTCGGCGAAGTCTGGCTGTGCGGCGGCCAATCCAACATGGCGTTCCGCATGGCGCAGACGTTGAACTTCGAAGCGGATCGCAAAACGGCGAATTACCCTGGGATCCGTTTCATCAATGCCAACCCTTCCGGTTCCGATCAACCTGCGGAAGACATTGCAAGCGCAGGATGGATGCAAGTCAGCCCGGAAACGGTAGGGCAGGCGTCCGGAGTGGCGTATTATTTTGCCCGCGCGCTTCATGAGTCGCTTGGCGTACCGGTCGGCCTGGTGCATTCCTCCGTCGGCGGCACCAACGCCACTTCCTGGATTTCGCGCGAGACGATGCAGCAAGTTCCCCAACTGGCCGAATGGCTGCAAGAGTATGCGGTGCATGAAGCCAAAGGGGAAGTGATGGAACGTGAATATCCCGACCTGGAGCAGAAGTATCGAGCATTGGCGGCTATGGCGAAGCGTTATGGGCAGCCTCTTCCGCCGGTCAATCAACTGATCGGACCGCCCCCCATAGGGCCTTCCAACCCTAAGCGTCCCGGCGCTTTCTACAACGGTATGATAGCTCCGTTGCTGCCGTATGCGATCAAGGGAGCGATCTGGTACCAAGGAGAGGCTAACGCCTCCATGCCGGAGTTGTACGAGGAGCTCATGCGGACATTGATCGGCGAATGGCGTGCCGGCTTTGGACAAGGGGACTTCCCGTTCTTTATGGTGCAACTCCCTGGCTTTGCCGAGGGCGCGAGCGCGCATTGGCCGCGTTTCCGCGAGACGCAGCGGAACATCGCTGAAGACAACGCCAACACAGGATTGGCGGTAGCGATCGATGTCGGGACATGGAACGACATTCACCCGACCAACAAGCAGCCGGTCGGGGAACGGCTTGCCCTGTTGGCCAGAGCATCCGTATATGGGGAGGATGTCGTGTACCAGGGGCCGATTTGCGTCTCGGCCAAGCGAGTCGATAGTGGCGGCAACGGGTCGAACGATGCGGTTGAGGGAACGGTCGAGTTGAGCTTCCGAAGCACCGGCAGCGGGCTCGTATCCCGCACCCAAGTGCTTCATGGCTTCGAAGTTTGCGGGGAAAACGGCGCTTATGTGAAAGCAGGAGCGATGATCGTCGACGGAGTGCGAGTCTTGATCGCCAGCCCCAGAGTAGCCAAGCCGACCAGTGTCCGCTACGCTTGGGCGCCTATGCCCACCGCCAGCCTGTACAACAAGGAAGGGCTGCCCGCCATCCCCTTCCGCATGCAGGTGGAGTAAAACCAGCTGCTTGTTCAATCCAAAAGCCGAAGGCTGCCGATAACGGCAGCCTTCGGCTTTTGGTTGTCAGTAAAAGCTATATATTATGTGACTAACCGCGTATCCGGGTCAACATCTCAATATTGCTTTCGATCGCCTCCGCAGCCCAAATAAGTGTCTCTTCAACGTCGGCGCGATTCTGAACAATCGTTAAGAGACGTTGATTGATTTGTGCTGCGAAATAAGATCCCCAAATCACACTCGTTGCTCGCGCGCCTGGCACGGCATACTGCAGTTCATCAATAAACACTCCTCGAATCGGATCGGTATCTTGTCCAAGCTCCTTCATCAGCGAATACGTTGCAGCAATTTCAGAGGAGGCATGCTGTTCCGATAAGGGACTTCGCTCTACCAACGTCTGCTTCAAAAACTGCCAAGCCTGTTCCGGATAAGCCGCCTTAGCGGAAATCCCTATCCCTCCGGTAGCAGACACGTTGACCCGCGTCCCATCGGCAAACCTCGGCATTGGGGACACACCCCATGCATCTTTCATATTTTTTGAAATCCCGTGCATCGCATCCATATAATCGATAATCATGCCCATTCGGCCTTCCCAGAACAAGCGGCGAAAACCGTAATCTACCATCGGCGCCGCCGATTTTTTCACGTGAATAAGATCGGCGAACCATCTCAACGCAGCGATGGTTTGCGGACTATCCAGATATCCTTTGACCCGCGTACCGTCCGGTGAAACGAATCTCCCGCCTTTACTTAATACAATCGGTTCCAATATATTTGCTTGGCAGCAGATAGAAGCTCCATACCTCCACTGCTTCGGGTCCCCCTGGGAGGCCATGAGCGCCTGCGCCGTTTCCGCAAATTGTTCCCACGTCCAGTCGGAATCAGGATAGGGCAGACCGGCTTTGTCAAACAAGTTCTTATTATAAAACAGGGCCATCGTCGCTCCAGCCATCGGGATTCCGAGCACTTTATCATCCACGCTCATCATATCGAGAAATGGTTTGACAAAATCGTTCCTATCTACCTGATCTCGTTCTAAATAGGGTGTCAAATCCGCCAAATAACCTAATCGGTTATACTCGATGCATCGCGCAGAGTCCATCACGATAAGATCCGGCGCCTGGTCTTCGCTCATGTATTTCCTCAGTTTGTCGTGGTAATTGTGAACAGTCTGAACGTTCAATTTTACATTTGGGTTGGATTCTTCGAACTGCCGCTTTACCTTGTCCATCAGTTCACCTGACATCTGAGGCTGGGGAAAGCGCAGCATGCTCGGGAAAAGCAAAGTACTGACAACCTTTTGCGCAAAAGCCGAGGCATCCAGTCGCTTGCTGCCCACCGTTTGATCCATCGTGTTCATCAGCTC
>JAJFMO010000446.1 GCA_020697475.1 Paenibacillaceae bacterium
GCGGTCGGTGAATCGCTCTTCCTGCTCTTTCTCCTGGTGGAACACTTGAATGAGGTTCATCCCGGCCAAATTTTCCGCGATGAAGGCGATCAGCCGAGACAACTGGGTACGTGACAGCTGATACGTCTTGCGCAAGTAAGAGCTGAACAGGTTGGCGATGACGGCAATGATCGGGATGAGAATCATGCTGTAGAGCGCCAGCTTCACGTCGAGTTGGAACATCAGGACGACGATGAAGATCAACGTCATTCCGTCGCGCATCAAGCTTAAGCATACCTGGGTGAAAAATTGGTTCAACGTCTCCGTATCGCTCGATTGGTGAGTCACCAGACTACCGATCGGGAAACGGTCGAAGAACGACATCGGCTGTTTGGAGATGTGGTTGAACAAGTCTTTGCGGATGCGGGCGACGATGTTCTGGCCGGTATATTGCAACAAATTGTTCTGCAGGTAGGTGAACGTCAAGCTGACGGCCGACAAGCCCAAATACACGATACAAATGATGACGAGCATTTTCATGTCGTTTTTGCCGATCAGCAAATTGTCGTCAATGGCGATCTTGACTAAATACGGCTGCAATAGATCGCCAGCGATGGCTAGCAGCGTGCAGAAGAAGATCAACACGAAAGTCCAGCGGTGCGGGCGGGCGTATGCGAGAATGGAAACGAACGCTTTCCACCTGTCCTGGCGGCTGATTTGATAGGAGCTGTTGATGTCGTCCTCTTTGAAGTTGCCGCTATCGAGCATGGATTTGGATCCCTGCATTCCCTGCATGGCCATGGTGCGTTCCTCCTTCCTGGATGGCGTACAGCGACGCATAAATGCCGCCGCCGGCAAGCAACTGCTGATGGGTACCCCGTTCGACGATTTGCCCTTCGTCGAGCACGACGATATGGTCCGCATGCATCAAGGCGCTGATTCGATGGGCGATGATGATCGTCGTCTTATCTTTGCGCCCGTGCCGCAAGTTGCCGATGATCTCCGTCTCGGTCACGGCGTCGACGGCGCTCACGCTGTCGTCAAGGATAAGGATCGGCGAATCTTTGATGAAGCCGCGCGCCAGGCTCGTGCGCTGCCGCTGGCCCCCGGACAACGTGATTCCCCGCTCGCCGAGCCGGGTTTCGAAGCGCTCGGGGAACTCCATGATATTGTCGTAAACTTTTGCTTGCTGAGCCGCGGTTTCGATTGATGTCATCGATGATTGGCGGTTATGGAAAGCGATGTTGTCGCGAATTGATGTACTGAACAAAAAGCCGTCTTGCGGTACGTAAGCGATTTGGCTACGCAGGCTGTCAAGCTGGATACCCCGGATATCCATCCCGCCGATCCAAATCGTTCCCTCAGGCGAATCGTATGTGCGCAAGAGAAGCTTGACGAGCGTCGTCTTGCCGCTGCCGGTTTTGCCGACGATGCCAACCGTCTTGCCGGCCTCGATCGTCAAGTTGATATCGTGCAACGATTCCACTGTAGTATCGGGATAAGCAAACGACAGATTACGGATATGAATGTCCATCGGTTTGGCCGAGAGAGGCTTAGCCTTCTCCACCTCGCGAATATCCGGTTCAATCGACAGCAACTGGTTAATCCGCTCCAGAGAAGCTTTGGCCCGCTGCATTGTATTGATCACGTTGCCGATTTGCGCGAGCGGATTGACGATCATCCGCATATATAAAGTCAGGGAAACGAACTCTCCAAGCGTGATGCGCCCTCGGATCGTCAGGTAACCACCGAATATAATGGCCGTAATGAGGGACAATGAACCGAAAAACGGCAAAATCGCTTGGAAAATTGAAGACATACGCACCAGCTTTAGCTGATTGTCGACGATGTCGTCGACCGCTTTGGCAAATCGCGATCTCATGATCTTTTCCACGGCGAATTTCTTGGTGACCCGGATCCCGCCGAACTGCTCCTCAGCCGACTTGGTCATCGCCGCCAGCGATTCCTGCACCTTGCGTGAGCGGTTCTTGACGACCGGGCCATACAAATATACAATCCAGGGAATGAAAATGAGCGGCGCGATACAGCAGGCAATGAGATAGAACGGAATGGAACTGATCGACATCATGATGATTGCCGAGACGACGATGATGACCGAGTTGGCCGATTGGTGGATGCCTTGAGAGAGGGAATCGCGAAGATAAGAGACGTCATTCATGACGTAGCTCAGCAGTTCGCCAACACCATGCTTAGAGTAGTAGTTCTCGCTTAGTGAAGTGAAGTGGCTGAACATTTTGCGGCGAGTGCTGAACTCGAACAGCCTTGCCATTCTCATGACGGTATACTGGCCGACACCCAGCAGCACCCCGTAGGTGACGCCGATCCCGAGCAGGTACAAGCTGTAGCGCAGGATGAGCGGTTCGGTGATGCGATGATTCTGCAGCATATCGGTAAAATCGCCCAATACCCGCGGATACAACGATTGGACAACGTTGGCGATCAGGATCGCTGTGATGGCCATCAAGTAGATTGGCCATTTCGATATTAAATAATCTTTAAGCAATCGTTGAGCTTTCACAAGAAGCACTTCCTGTTGTTATTAGTGTCAAAACCATATTATACTTGGCAAAACGGATTATTTCACCTTAGCAAAGGTAGTTCCTGTGGGGAAAACGCGGCGAAAAGCGGCAATTGAGGGATTGTGGCGAAGTTAGCTCATTATGTCTTGGTTTTTCGGCAAGTTCTATCTGAATCCCGCAAGCATCCAACAGAAAGAAGCGACAACAAGTTGAATATCATGATTGTTTTTACGCTGTTTTACGCGGCGGTGTATATGGGTAACGCGGTTTACAGCACATTTATCCCCATTTACTTCCATTCGATCGGGGCGAGTCCGGAGCAGATCGGCATGCTATTAAGCTTAGGGCCGCTTGTAGCTATATTGGCTCAGCCGGTTTGGGGCACGATCGGGGATCGTGCGAAGACGAAGAACAGCATCTTGCTGTTGCTTTTGATTGGCAGCGGTGCGGCAATTTTGCTTTTTCCTTTGTCGGACAAGTTCGTCTGGCTGCTCTTGGCGATCAGTTTGTTTACTTTCTTCCAAACGTCGATCGTGCCGATCTGCGACGCCATTACTCTCGATCGATTGGAGAGTGAGCGTCGATGGTCGTTCGGGCAGGTGCGCATGGGCGGGACGATCGGTTTTGCCGTGATGTCGGTCATTTTCGGTGTGATCGCGCTTTCGCATATTTCATGGATGTTCGTGACGTACGCCGTGATGACTATTCTCTCGATCGGTTTACTGCTGCGGTTTCCCAAGGTGGAAGGCTACCAATCGTATGGCCGGAAGATGCAAATATGGGAGCTGCTCAAGCACCGAAAGCTCGTGTTTTATTTGGCGGTGAATTTTGTCATTCAGTCGACGCTGGGGTATTACTATACGTTCTTTCCTGTGTACTATCCGTCGATCGGCGGCAACAGCGTGCTGCTTGGGTGGGCGATGCTCATTTCTTCGTTAAGTGAAATTCCGTTCCTTGTTTATTCGAGAAGGATCATGAAACGCTTGTCGTTGACCGTGCTTCTGACCTTGGTCGGGGTGGCGGCGATGCTTCGCTGGGCACTGTTTTATTGGGTGATGAATCCTTATCATATTTTGGCAGTCCAATTGCTGCACGGATTCATGTTTATCGTGCTGACGGTGACGATGGCCACGTACATTAACCGCGAGGTGCCCAAGGAGCTGAAGGCGAGCGGACAGACGTTGAACGGGCTGCTGAATTTGGGCGGGGCGCGAATTATCGGCAGCTTCTTCGGCGGGTTCGCCAGTGCGGCGTACGGCATGAGGAATGTGTTTATGGCCAATGCGGGGATTGTGGCGTTATGCCTGGTGGCGCTGCTGTGGTTTGCCGCGATGGAGCGGCGGCACGGCGAAGGCGGCAGTTTGCTGGGGGCGGAAGGGTAAGGGCTGGGGC
>JAJFMO010000447.1 GCA_020697475.1 Paenibacillaceae bacterium
CGGCGGGGGCCAGCAAATTTTTGCGGGAGAAGGACGTATCCGCAGAGATCGTGAACAAATCGATTCAATTGGACGAAATTGCCAAGGAGCGCGGGCAAACGTTGGCGCAGATGGCCATCGGTTGGGTGCTGCGGGAAGGGAAGGCGACTTCGGCGTTAATCGGGGCAAGCAAGACGAGCCAGATCGAAGATGCGGCGGCGGCGCTGAATGGCCCGGCATTTACCGAAGAAGAACTGCGTCGTATCGATCAAATTTTAGACGTTCGGAAGCTATGAATCGCGGCCAACGATTGGGGAATGCCGTGGTACGAAACGGGGAGGCAAACGATGCAAAGGCAACGAATCGTTTTCGATAAGCAATGGTCCTTTCATTTGGGCGACGACCGCCGGGCTTCAAGGCCCGACTACGATGATGCGGAGTGGAGACGAGTCGATGTTCCGCACGATTGGAGCATAGAGGGTGAGTATTCCGCGGACAATAGCGTGCAACGCTGGGGGGCGTATTTGCCGGGAGGAGTCGGATGGTATCGCAAAGGCTTCGAATGGGCCGAACCGTTGCCGGGCCGACAGCTTTATCTGGAATTCGACGGAATATATATGAACAGCGACGTCTGGATTAACGGTCATCACGTCGGCAACCGTCCCTACGGCTATGTCGGTTTTTATTACGATATCACCCCGTTTGTCGTACAAGGAACCAACGTCGTCGCTGTCCGGGTGGATTGTTCGAAAGCTCCTAGCTCACGGTGGTATACCGGCGCGGGGATTTACCGGCATGTATGGCTCCATGTGGCCGATGAGGTTCATGTGGCCCCCTGGGGAACGTATGTGACCACTCCCGAGGTGAGCGCGGCGGAAGCTGTGATTTCGGTTGCGACCGAAATCACGAACAACAGCGAAAGGGAACGCGCGGTGACGATTGAGTGGCAGGCGTTGGACGCCGCCGGAGTGGAGGAAGGCGGGCGGCGGGAGCTCGTTCGTATGGCCGCCCGCTCCCGATGCACCGTGGAACAATCTTTCCCCATAGCCTCGCCGAAGCTGTGGTCGCCCGATTTCCCGCAGTTGTACACCTTGACATCCGTAATTATGGAGGACGGGCAGCTTCTTGATGAGACGAAGGTCGTGTTCGGCATCCGTTACACGGAATTCAATGCCGAGACAGGCTTCTCGCTGAACGGTGTGCCTATGAAGCTGCAAGGCGTATGCCTTCATCATGATGCAGGGCCGGTCGGAGCCGCGGTTCCCGACAAGCTGCTAGAGAAGCGTCTGAAGCTGTTGAAAGAGATGGGATGCAATGCGATTCGAGCATCGCACAATCCGATGGCTGCGGAATTTTATGATCTGTGCGATTCCCTCGGCATTCTTGTCATGGACGAAGCGTTCGACGGCTGGGACACGGCTAAAGTCGAGTACGATTACCATATCTACTTCAACGAATGGTGGCAGCGGGATCTGTCGGCCATGGTGCTCCGGGATCGCAACCACCCTTCGGTCATCCTCTGGAGTCTCGGCAATGAAGTGAGGAAGATCAACGCAGAGACGACCCGGGAACTCGTCGAATTCGTTCACCGCTTGGATCCGACCCGGCCCGTGACGTGCGGCGTCAATATGGTCGGCCCGGCTCCGGACGCGATCCGCTCCTTGCTGGATGTGGCCGGCTACAATGACGGGGGCGGCGCCTGCTTCATCTACGAGGCGGATCACCGCGTGCATCCGACAAGGGTGATGGTCGCCACCGAAGCTCCGCACACTGCGCAGACCCGGGGATTTTACAAGACGCAAACGTGGTGGCGCGATAAAGATCAGCCGAGAATCGAGATTCCGAATTTGACGGAAGAAGAGATCTTCTTCGACGGTCCGCTCCATTATCATTCTTCTTACGACAACTCAGGCGTGCGAGCGTCGGCCAGGCATTCCTGGGGCTTCGTCAAGAAGTACCCTTACTTGATCGGGGAGTTCCGCTGGTCGGGGTTCGATTATCTCGGAGAGACCGGCAAGTTTCCCGCGCGCAGCAACAACGCCGGAGTGATCGATCTGGCCAATTTTCCGAAGGATCACTATTACTTCTACCAGAGCCAGTTTACAAGCAAGCCGATGATTCATCTGCTGCCCCATTGGACCCACCCGGGAATGGAAGGAGTTGTCATTCCGGTTTGGGTGTACACCAATTGCCAAGAGGCGGAGCTGTTTCTGAACGGCTGTTCATTGGGCAGGCAAATCATGGGCGAACAGATGGTGTTGAGTTGGGATGTGCCTTACGAAGCGGGAGCGCTGAAGGCGATCGGTTATAACGGAGACAGGTCGGAAGCGGAGAAACAGTTCGAAACGGCCGGGCCTCCGGCAACCGTTCGACTTTCCAAGGATGTCGCCGAATTGCAAGCGAACGGCGAAGATATCAGTCAGGTCACATTCGAAATTGTCGACAGTGCCGGGCGCTTTGTTCCTTACGGGAATAACCGGATACATCTGATCGCCTCGGGCCCGGTTCAATTCCTTGGATCGGAAAACGGCGATATCGTGGATGTAACGCCGGCTAAGTCGGAGAGCAGACACGCCTTCTTCGGACTCGGCATGGGCCTGTACCGGTCAACTTTCGAAGAAGGAAATATCGAGGTGCTAGGCGCGGGAATTATCGGCGAGCGTCTGTTTCGGGATACAACCGCCGTGTCGGTATCCGTGGACCGGATCTCCCTGCGCGGCCCGCTTTCCGTCAAGCGATACGACATCTTCTATACAACGGACGGCACCGAGCCGGATCGCTCTTCCAGCCCTTATGCGCAGCCGTTGACCCTATGCGAATCGCGCACGGTTCGAGCGGCTTTGTATGACGGCGAACAGCTTGTCGTTTTGCTGGAAACGGAGTTTGTTCAAGGGGAGAAGGAGAAGTTCGTCGATTTGACCCACACCAACAAGCCATACAACCCTGACGAACGGTTTCCCGGTCCTTATGCAGACGAGTTGAGCGGGATGTGGGAGTGTGGCGGCGCTCGCTTCCTGTTCATGGATAATGGAGAACTCTACCGCTTTGAAGGCGCAATTGGCCAAAAGCTGGCCGGATACTGGTGGTACAACTTCCCGGCCGACCCGTTGGAAACCCCAAACTATGCCGGAACCGGGCAAATTCGTTGGAATGACGGCCGTCTCCAGTCGATGGCGCTGGCCACCCAGGAAGGGCGGCGTCTTCATGTATCATCCGATGGAAATACCGAATACTGGGTTCGGCGCTAATACGAAATTGAACGTTATCCCCGCTTACGGTATACTACATATTATAACTATTGAAATAAGAGGTACGATTTATGAGTGTAACGAATACTGCAGAAATTCGCAGCCAGAATAAAAAGAAAATTATCGAGTATTTGCGATTTGAGCCATCTACAAAGAAGATCATGTCCGATCGATTGGAGCTCAGCTTTTCGACCGTTTCCAACTTGAGCAACCAACTCATCGAAGAAGGGATTCTGGAAATCGTTTCCTCCCGAAGTTCAAACGGAGGCAGAATCCCCGGTTTGATCTCCATTCGCCCCGATGGGAAATATACGCTATGTTTGGATTTTAACAACCTCGGTGATGCGAAGGTCGCGCTGGTGAATTTGAATAACGACCTGATCGGCAGCGCCAAAGTGAATGTCCATGAAGAAACGGATTATGACGAGCTCATTCAGACCTATTACGAGGAATCGGTGGAGTTGCTTGCAGCGCATGGTATTTCTGTCGATCGGCTGCTGGGTGTGGGTGCGGCGATCCCGGGGATTTTTTATAAACTGAACAACAGCGTGATCAACTCTACCAATCGATTATTTGAGAATAAGTTGCTAAAGAACGACCTTGAGCAAAAATTCGGACTTCCCGTCTGGTTGGAAAACGAGTCCAATCTGCTTGCATTGGCTTCATTGCTTAA
>JAJFMO010000448.1 GCA_020697475.1 Paenibacillaceae bacterium
ATGTCGAATGAACAATATATCGGACTTGGAAGGGCTCTTGAAGTAATCCCCGATTTTCCGCAGGTCCTCGGCGGTAAAGCCCATTTCATTATAGTAAGATTCGGTATTAATCGTTTTATTCGGCGTGATAACCAGATCGGACGAACGCTCGAACACGTCAACCTTATATCCAAAGTTATTGGAGGCCATCGAGCCTTTTCTTAACCGGTTGTAAACCTGAGTAATATAATAATAATTCGTGGGATCGGACGCATATTTAATGATGTCATCGTTACTCTTCAGCTCTTGAATCAGATTAAGCGCCACCATAAATTTCATGTCCATCTGGGAGCTCGCCTGCTGAAAAAAGATTTTTTCGTCTCCTTCTTTTTTGATACTATCAATTTGGCTATTTTTATAGAACCATACGCCTGCTGCAAAGCAAGCGTAGCATGTGGCGATGAGAAAAAAAGCGATAAACAGCTTTCTCAAGAAAGGTGCGTTGCTCACGAGCTCTCCCCCTCAATATTGAAGCGCACACTGTAACAAAGCAAAATGCAGAAGAAGTCCGCAATCGCTTGCATGGACGATACCTCCATTTTACTGTTCCAAAAAATCCGTGCAAGCCATTTTTTTGGGGGATCGGGACATTTAATTTATGGATAACAGGCGACCATTGAGAGTGAATAGGAGCCTCCTAGCCCTTCCAGCCGTAAAGTCCCCTCCTCGGTTACTTCTCGCTGCATGGTACTTGCCTTTCCATCAGCTAAGGAATGAGCCTCCCACACACCCGGCGCCAGATCAAACAGCCATATATGGCACACTTCTTTGTTATCCGAGATTTCAAAGCCGAACGGTTCGTTCAACCGTCTCCCGCTTCTGCTAAATATAGCAGCCTTCCCCAAGATGCGGCAGCCGACCACATGCTCCGCTTCGATCCGTTCCGGATGGACCGGCTCAGGCCCCCCCAGGTTGTCCATGACTTGCATAACGTTCAGAAATAAGTTCTCCTTTGCCGGTTGGACAGGGCGGATCTCCACCCTCCAGCTGCCTGCTTCGGTCATCGGCTCTTTAAGCGGGTAGTTTTTTCCCTCCACCCAAAATTCCTTATCCTTGCCGCCAATCTTCTCTATCTGAACGTCGCCTTTCATCGGAAGCAGCGTGTGATTCACCATTTTCCCGTTATAGGGGGGTTCCGTTCGTCGGACGATCGTCATACTTCCTTTGATCTCCGGTTCCTCCATCGTATGTAACAGCCAGCTTTTCTTGAAGCCTGCTTCCACCGTTACAACTCTGTCGAATATAACCATGACCGCAGGCCGAAGATCGTCCTTCAGCTTCAAAAACGCGAAGGAGCGGGAATATTCCTTGACCTTATCCGGGGAATAGGCAAGCGTCAAATCTCCCTTTAGGTAACTTAGCTCAGGATCATGTGGATCCGGGCCGATGTAGTGCGCAACAACCTCGCCCGTTTGATTGTCTTCAAACAGATCGCCTATTCGTTTAAGCTCCTTTCTGCCGTTAGGCATCCGTTGGCCGCCGTCGTTCGCGTGATCGCCGGGAAATGTCTCCTCCGGATCGTACACAAGCAGGCAGTTATGTGCGATCGTGCGCCGGTGGTAGTTTCGCACATGCTCGGAATTGTAGCCGTTACCGCGATACAACCCGCTATCCACGGCAAGATCGCCCTTATAGTACAATTGGAAATTACCGGCGTCCAAATGCTGATGATTAGCGAAATAATAAGTGCCCACCTTCATCTCGGCAACAACGTCCGGTGAATCCGGACCCATGCGCCAGCCTGTTCTCGCCACCATCGTTCCGACGGGATGACCGAAATAACGGGTTAATGGCAAATTGTCGGGCGGCTCAGACTTTACGTGCGGAT
This sequence comes from Paenibacillaceae bacterium, assembly GCA_020697475.1. Lineage (GTDB taxonomy): Bacteria > Bacillota > Bacilli > Paenibacillales > NBRC-103111 > JAJFMO01. Next base: position 1,868 of record JAJFMO010000448.1, read on the forward strand.
CGACAAGTATCAGATCAAGAATCGGATCCACGCTGGGAGAGTTGCCAAACATCCACAGATGCTGGTATTGAAAATGGGGATTTTTATAGTAAGCAGCGGCATATGAAAAAAACGTATCCTTGGTCACGCTGGGAACTTTCGGATCCCCACTCGTATACGAATCGCCCCCGCGAATGAACAGACCGTCCGGCCGCCGGATGTATATCCAATAATAGGGAACTTCGCCGTGGTCGTCGCTGTATACGCTGCCGAAGCCCATACGGTCAAACATCAGCAAAGGGAACGTTTCCCACTTATACCGGGTCGTGCCGTAGGAATCTCCCTGGTGATGGGTATGTGACTGATAAAAGTAGTTGCGCGCCGGAACCATCTCGTCAAAAAATATTTTGCACACAAAGTTATACATATCCGGCTTCTCGTCGTAAATGGCGATCCCCGCGCCCAGCATATCGCGAATGAGCATCGCTTCCCCTGCATGGCCGGTTACTGTGCTGGACGGCACAGGCGGATAGCCTGTTTCCAGCAAAGCGGCCAGTCTTTCAAAATGCCCGATAAACTGTTCTTTCTCGTTCGGAGTTAACAGGGGATAACACCAGTCGTAAATGATGGCCCCCATCAGCATTAAGTTGCCGATATCCCTGGAAATATCCTGCTTTTCCAACGGAAAAACCGTCCGCTGAAGAACGATCAGCGCAGCAGAAATCGCCTTACGTCCACTCGCTTCCATTCCTTCGAACAAGTAGAGCAGCGCATTGCCGAGAAACATGTCTTTCGCCGCTTCCAGTGTGGATGGAATCTCGGGCATCTCCGCAGTCTGCACGTAGCGCTCCCATATCGGCTTAAGGTTCGGATGCTGCGCATTTTCGCGAATGGTGGCGAGATGCTGATGCCTCAGGAACAAGCGAGGGTGCTCGAACGGCGGGATCGGAATTCCATCCGGAATAAAGCGGGAAGGTGGGATGTAGCGATCATTCTCCATAGGTCAACTTCCTTTTCGAGAGATTCTTATTCTGACAGCAAAAAAGAAGAAGCGGAATCACCCGCTTCTCCGATTCGCTTAGTAAGCTTTCTCTTTAATTTGTCACTAATAAATCATCAAATGCCATCAGGACTTGGTTGCCGCCAAAACCAATTTGACCGCCTGTAAAAGAGGAGTCACTGACCGAAGCCTGCAACGTACTGTCCCGGTACACGTTAATTGTGCTGCCGATCCGCTCAATTTTAATGGTATAGTTCGTATCATCGACTATGGTCGAAGAAAAGTCCGCAAGCTGGGTCTGAGAGCCCGACGACACCTTGAATAAGCCGTTGGTTGTCGCCGTATTGGTCTCGCTGAAATTCACATAGTAGTAATTATTAGCGTCTTGATAGTTGAAGATGACTCCGAAATGTTCCGCTCCGGGAGTACCTTTGACTCGACCGAGAACAGTCAGGGTGTAATCGCCGCTTATAGCCGTATTATACACCGAAATGTTGTTGTTCGGCGCGGAGCCGCTCGCCGCCGTTTTCAATTGATAGCGAGCATTGGCAACGTTCCAGTCTCCCGATACTTCCGTGAAGAGCGATTCATCCGTGCTGGTAAAGCCAATCGAGACCAGTGTCGTTCCTCCGCTGCTGTTGCTGACGGTGACACTCACCGCGGAGGAGGTCGTCGTATTCCCTGCGGCGTCGCGGGCAACAGCCGTAATCGAATGGGAACCGTCAGCAGCCGTCGTCGTATCCCAGTTCAATGTATACGGGGAAACCGTGTCTTCTGCTCCCAAATTGGTCCCATCCAGCTTAAACTGAACGCCAACAACACCGACATTGTCACTGGCCGTTGCCGACACTGCCACGGTACCGGACACCGTCGCTCCGCCTGAGGGGGCGGTCACACTTACGGTTGGCGCCGTCGTATCGCCGCCGCCACTGTTGCTGACCGTGACACTCACTGCGGAGGAGGTTGTTGTATTCCCTGCGGCGTCGCGAGCAACAGCCGTAATCGAATGGGAACCGTTCGCAGCCATCGTCGTATCCCACCGTTGTGTCGCCCGAGCCACCGCTGCTGGTGAGCGCGGCTCCTGCATCTGCCTGTGAATACGACGCATCGTCGACGCCCATTCCATTGCGGGAGCCGACATTCGCATCGGCGCACATACTTTTATGCGGGCTCGAAGAGGAAGTCACGGCATTAGGAATCGTATAATTTTGTGGATCGGTCAGCAGCTTATATTGGAACGTATAACTCGTATTATTCGATGCCGCAGCCGTCGAGCCGGTCACATCGTTTGTT